>NZ_JAUBRB010000068.1:0-30361 GCF_036701585.1 Microcoleus sp. POL10_C6
TACAATTATGAGTTAGCTCTAGGGGGCTAAATTTAAAACTTCTGATTATAACATATATCTTTTTTGCAAGAGGTCTATTGATAATTTAGCCAGAGCTATTCGTCAGTTGGGCGGTGTAAAGTGGGGAGTGCATCGTCCTACAATCTGTGGAACTATGTGCTAAAATTGAAGCAGCAATTTATGATAATTTGAACGTAATGGAAACAACTACGGAAACCCTAATGGGAAAAGTTATCACAACCCTGGTAATTACGAATCGGCTGGATGAAGGGAAAGCAGAAGATAATCTGATTCCCATCGAGCAAGTGAGGTCTGTTACTCTAGAAAATGTTTTGGTGGATACGGGCGCGACAACTTTGTGTTTGCCTAAAGATGTCATTGCCAGACTGGGTTTGAAAATTCTCAAGCAAGTAGTTGTGGAAACAGCCACGGGCATTAGTGAGGCGAGGATTTTTCGGGATGCTTCGATTTCTCTGTGCGGCCGCGAAGGGACTTTTGAGTGTTTGGAATTGCCAGAGGGGAAAACGCCACTTTTAGGGGTGATTCCGATGGAAGCGCTGGGAATTGAAGTGGATTTGAAAAATCAAAGATTGAAGGTTTTGCCGGACGGGCCGACGGAAACTTATTTGACAATTCTTTGATATTCTTGAGTTTGCATGCCAGCTATTCGATCTGCAGCGCTAAGATGGTTAAGCACTGTTTTGCACTACTCTCATGTCCCAACGCGCCGAAACCTCAAACAGCCAGCCAAGTGCATCCCGCAACGGGCATAATGTGACGAATTCTCACTCAAACAACCAAAATACGATTCGGGTTCGCGGTGCGAGACAGCACAACCTGAAAAATATCGATCTGGAACTGCCGCGCGATCGACTGATCGTTTTTACTGGCGTCTCCGGTTCTGGTAAGTCTTCCCTCGCTTTCGATACAATTTTTGCTGAGGGACAGCGCCGCTACGTCGAGTCTCTCAGCGCCTACGCGCGCCAGTTTTTGGGACAGTTGGACAAACCGGATGTGGATGCGATTGAAGGCTTGAGTCCGGCTATTTCGATCGACCAAAAGTCAACTTCTCACAACCCGCGATCGACTGTTGGCACTGTTACAGAAATTTATGATTATCTCAGATTGCTCTACGGCAGAGCCGGTGAACCGCACTGTCCGATTTGCGATCGCTGCATTGCGCCGCAGACAATTGATGAAATGTGCGATCGAGTCATGGCACTTCCTGACGGCACTCGCTTTCACCTTCTGGCACCAGTTGTGCGCGGAAAAAAAGGCACTCACCGCAAATTATTGTCGAGTTTAGCTGCGGAAGGATTTATTCGCGTCAAAGTTAACGGAGAAATTTTAGAACTTTCGGAAAATATCGAATTAGATAAAAATCTAACGCACAATATCGAGATAGTTGTCGATCGGTTAATTAAAAAACCCGGTTTAGAAGAACGTTTAGTTGATTCTCTGGCAACTTGTTTGCGCCATTCAGAGGGAATTGCGATAATTGAAGAGTTACCGAATGATGAAAATTCCGAACCACAGGGGCCGATCGTATTTTCCGAAAACTTTGCTTGTCCCGAACACGGCGCGGTAATGGAGGAACTTTCACCCCGGTTATTTTCTTTTAATTCACCCTACGGCGCGTGCCAAAACTGCCACGGCTTGGGGAGTTTGCGGACTTTTGCGCCGGAGTTGGTAGTTCCCGACGAGAAAGCGCCTGTTTATTGTGCGATCGCGCCTTGGTCTGACAAAGACAATTCTTATTATCTTTCTTTGCTGTTCAGTATTGCTGAGACTTGCGGGTTTGATATCGACACTCCTTGGTATCGATTAAGACCCGAACACCAGCGGGTAATTTTGTACGGCCATGAGTCCAAGCGCACCACAGAAAGTAAAAAGCGCGACGGCAGCACTGAGTTGAGGAGAGATTTTAATGGCGTGATTGCCATGTTGCAGCGCCAGTACGACGATACTGGTTCTGATTTGATCAAGCAGAAGTTGGAACAATATCGGGTCGATCGCTCTTGCGAGGTTTGTCACGGCAAGCGCTTGAAAACCGAGGCGCTTTCAGTGCGATTGGGACAGTACGGAATTGTCGATTTAACGAGTATTTCGATTCGCGAATGTCGCGAACGAGTAAATAATTTGGGATTGAGCGATCGGCAATTCCAAATATCTGATTTAGCCCTGAGAGAAATCAAAGCAAGGCTGCAATTTTTGCTCGATGTCGGGTTAGATTACCTGACTTTAGACCGTGCAGCAATGACGCTTTCTGGGGGAGAAGCCCAGCGAATTCGGCTGGCGACTCAAATCGGTTCTGGTTTAACTGGTGTTCTCTACGTTTTGGACGAACCCAGCATCGGACTGCACCAAAGAGACAACTTTCGCCTGCTGCAAACCTTAACAAAATTGCGCGATTTAGGCAATACTTTGATTGTCGTAGAACACGATGAAGAAACCATGCGAGCGGCCGACCACATTGTCGATATCGGCCCCGGTGCTGGCGTTCACGGTGGCAAAATTATATCGCAAGGAAGTTTAGAAAATTTGCTGGCAGCCGAGGAATCTTTGACCGGGGCTTATTTGTCAGGAAAGCGAGTAATTGAAACGCCTAATGAAAGGAGAAAAGGCAACGGTAAAGCTCTCTCAATCATCAATGCGACGCGCAACAATTTAAAAAATATTGATGTCGAAATTCCCCTGGGAAAACTCGTCTGCGTGACAGGCGTTTCCGGTTCGGGAAAATCAACTTTAATCAATGAATTGCTGTACCCGTCGCTGCAACATTATATCACCAAAAAAGTGCCTTTACCACCCGATATGGACGCCCTCAAAACTAAAGGGGAACGCTCTCTAGAGGATGTGGTTGATAAGGTCATTGTCATCGATCAATCTCCTATCGGCCGTACTCCGCGTTCTAATCCCGCTACTTACACGGGAGTCTTTGATGTGATTCGGGATTTGTTTGCCGAAAGCATTGAAGCGAAGGCAAGAGGTTACAAAGCGGGGCAGTTTTCTTTTAACGTGAAAGGGGGAAGGTGCGAAGCTTGCGGGGGCCAAGGCGTGAACGTGATTTCGATGAATTTTCTGCCGGATGTTTACGTGCAGTGTGAGGTTTGCAAGGGTGCACGGTACAACCGGGAAACGCTGCAAGTTAAGTACAAAGGCAAGTCGATTTCTGATGTTTTGAACATGACCGTAGAGGAATCTTTGGAAATGTTTAAAAATATTCCCAGGGCGGGCGTCAGACTGCAAACTTTGGTTGATGTTGGTTTGGGTTACATTCAGTTGGGACAGCCGGCGCCGACGCTTTCTGGAGGCGAAGCGCAGCGGGTAAAATTGGCAACGGAACTGTCGCGCCGCGCTACTGGGAAGACGCTTTATTTAATCGATGAACCCACGACGGGTTTGTCGTTTTATGATGTTCACCATTTGTTAAATGTGCTGCAAAGATTGGTGGATAAGGGTAACTCAATTTTGGTAATCGAACACAATTTAGATGTGATTCGGTGCTGCGATTGGGCGATCGATTTAGGCCCCGAAGGGGGAGATAAGGGCGGCGAAATTATTGTGGCGGGAACGCCGGAGGATGTGGCGGCAAATCAGAGGTCTTATACTGGGAAATATTTGCAAGCTGTTTTGCAGCAGC
Source organism: Microcoleus sp. POL10_C6 (assembly GCF_036701585.1). NCBI lineage: Bacteria > Bacillati > Cyanobacteriota > Cyanophyceae > Oscillatoriales > Microcoleaceae > Microcoleus > Microcoleus sp. POL10_C6. The sequence goes on from NZ_JAUBRB010000068.1 coordinate 3,644, forward strand.
ATCCTTTAGGGGAGGCTGTAGCCGTTAGTTAATAGTAACAGGGATTATGCAATTGGCATACTAAAATCCAATTGTAAGGTGCGTCAGGTGAGCTTTTATAACGATTATTGAGAGTGACAATATCTGACGCACCTTACAACTGAAATTAATACTACTCTAAGGGGGCGATCGGTTACAGTTATTCGTGGGTAAAATTCTGGTATAATATGTACTGATAGTATCCGATGTAAATCCTTGGGTAAAATCTAAAAATGGCAAGGAATATCTTCCACAACACGGTCAAAATCGCCTTACAAAAAGATGGCTGGAAGATTACCCACGATCCCTACCAGTGACGCTATGGTGTTGCTGATGTCTACATCAATCTTGTAGCCGAAGAAGCGATCGCCGCTGAAAAAGAAGGACGTAAAATAGCTGTAGAAGTCAAAAGTTTCGCAGGTGGCTCCACCATTTCTGAATTCCACACCGCCCTAGGTCAGTTCCTCAACTATAGCATTGCCATCTAAGTCTCTAACGAACCAGAACGTATACTGTATCTGGCAGTGCCCACCGATACCTACCAAATGTTTCTCAGATTTGAACCCGCAAAAACTGTCATCGAGCGTTATGAAATCCGACTAATTATTTACAATCCAACTCGTGAGGCGATCGACCAATGGATAGACTAAACGAATACCGCAAAATTGTTTGTGATTTTCTAGAAGACTTTTCAAAAAATGACGCAAATGCTCAGCTAATCTTCGATTTCGCCCGCGATCGATACCTCGTCATGCACAACGAATGGCGCGACGAATATCGCATCTATGGCTGTGCCATGCAGCTTGATATCATCGCAAATCAAATCTGGATTCAACACAACAGTACCGAAATCTATATCGATCGAGAACTGATTCAACGCGGGGTGTTTTCTCATGATATCATTTTGGGGTTTCGCTCCCCCAGCATCCGAAAAATCCTTGCCACCAACTATTCCTAGAGACAAAGGTTTGGAACAGTTAGATCGATAAGTATTTAGACAGAATTAATTACACAAAATCGAATCGGAAATTATCTTCCCGTAAGCTTTGCAACATTATATATGTGTAAAGATTTCTGTCTCGGTTACAGTTATTCGAGCGTGAGGAAGCTCTTTCTCTACTTCTCAAAGTTAAACATTTTTAGAGTTTATTAAAGTAGTGCGCTCGCACAATTTTCATCAGGGCTGGAAAGTGGAAACTTCGCATCTATATTTTATGATCGATACCCCAACTGTCACAAAGCAGAATCTGGGCTTCAAAATTAACTATCTTGAATTGTGGGAGACATTGCCATATGTTGTGCTTGTTGCTGCATGAATTCAATGTCCGATCGCGACCAAGCGCGAGACCCACTGCACTGATGAGCAATTAACAGCCCCCACAGTCCTTTGTTCGTTAAAATTGGCACAACTAAATTGGCGCGAACTTTCAGGCTACGCAGAAAGTCTCGGTGGCATGGGTTAATTGGTTCTACTTCAATATCTGCAATTGCTTTAACTCTGCCGGCTTCGTACAAAGCAGCGTATTCGTCGTTAAAACACTCATCTGGCCCCGTTGAACCCAAGATTGAGAGTTCGATCGCACTCAACATCTCGTAAGTCACTCGACCTTGCCACTGCTTATAAAAATGATAAAGCACCGCGCGATCGCTCTGCAAAATTTCTCGAATGTCGTATAGGGATTGTTCAACTAATACGTCGCGCTTTAGACGATCTGTCAAACGGTTAACAATGTTTTGCAGGCGATCGCCAGACATGGTATTAACTCCTTTAATTCCTAGTACACTCGCCAGATCTTAATTATTGAACTGGCATCATCACCACACCTCAACTTATTGCGCTTCGGGATTTTCGCGCGATCGAAAATGAGTAATTTTTGGCTTAACAGTTGTCTGGATGCCAGCAACATTATACTATTATTTTGACAGAGATAGCAATCTTTTTGGGAAACAGGCAATGGCGTCGGGCCCCGCAAGCTACGGCTTTTTTTTCGCGAAGAACCACCGATGGGACGCCTGTTCCACAAATGAAGAGAAAAGGAAGAGTTTACAAGTGCTGGGAGAATTGCTAGATAGGCCTAAAGTTGGTTCCTCTTAAAGAGAGGAACTGCTAGGATATCTCGATAGCTAGAGGAAGCATCCAATATGTCTGTGCTAGAAGCTGCTTGGAAACACGAATTTATCGCTACGAACGGCATTAAACTGCACTATGTCACTCAAGGTTCTGGGCCGCTGATGCTGATGCTACACGGATTTCCTGAATTTTGGTATTCTTGGCGGCATCAAATCCCGGAATTTGCATCAGATTATAAAGTCGTCGCTGTAGATCTCAGGGGTTACAACGACAGCGACAAACCTCACGATCAATCTGCTTACGTGATGGCAGAGTTTGTGCAAGATGTCAAGGGCATTATTCAGGGTTTGGGATACGAAAGTTGCGTCTTAGTTGGTCACGACTGGGGAGGCGCGATCGCCTGGAGTTTTGCTTATGCTTATCCCCAAATGGTGGATAAATTAATTGTGATGAATCTACCACATCCGGCCAAGTTGGCTGAAGGGTTACGCATTCCCCAACAATTGCTGAAAATTTGGTACATCTTTTTCTTTCAGTTGCCAGTTTTGCCGGAGTTGTTAATTCAGTTGGGCGACTATCAGGCAATTTCGGCTGCTTTGGAAGGTATGGCAGTTGACAAAAGCACCTTTAGCCCCTTAGATATCGAAGCTTACAAAGATGCGGCGGCCAAACGGGGCGCTCTGACTGCTACTATCAATTATTACCGCAATCTAGCTGGCGGATTTCTCGATCGCCAGAATTGGAGGGTTCTAGAAGTTCCGACGCTGATGATTTGGGGAGAAAATGATGCCGCCCTCGGCAAAGAGTTAACCTATGGAACCGCAGATTACGTCCGCGATTTTCAGATTTATTACATTCCTAATTGCAGCCACTGGGTGCAGCAGGAACAGCCGCAGTTAGTGAATCGGTACATGAGAGATTTTTTGGCAAGCAAAGCTGTTTGAGCTGATATTTGGCACTATTTTCCCCGGTAGCACTTTTTAGTAATTTGTAGTCTTGGAGGCGCTCTGACGCTCGTAAACCGGGTTTTTTACCGAGATTGAAAATCTTAATTAAGTATTTTCGTAAAAAACCCGGTTACAAGTGAGTCTCGACGTTCACCGACTGCTGATTCCCTCCGTCGTGCGCCCGCTCATTTCCCAGGGCTGAATGCGGTAAATTGCGATGGTTTCCGCACGCCCCAGCGAGTCAATCCAGGTGCGATTGATGGCGGGTGAAAGTGTCGGGTTGTGTTCTTTGACCAATTGCATTGCGCGATCGATGTCTTCCTGCTGCGTAAGGCGTTCTGCTCGCCCGTTCACGACAACGCTGCGCCAGTGTTCCATATCGCGGACTTCTTCCACTTGCAAGCAGACTTCTGGATTGCCGTCCATATACTTCGTTTTCATCCCGACTGTTGTGAAAATGTATATGTCCGAATCTTGGAGATAATAGTGCATTGGCAAAACGTAGGGATGCCCTTCAAATACACAGCCGAGGTGTCCGTGTCCTACTTGCTGCAAAAGTTCTTGTATTTCTTTTGAACTCATTTCATCAATATCTAACAATGTTATGCTCCTTTAAGACTTACTCTAGAGAAATCCCTCGATGTTTTAGGTTGCTTCACGAGTGGGGCTTGGGCTCTAATTATTGCGTTTTTGAGGCGCCTATTTTGTGGCTATAAACAAGTAGAGAATTTCACTAAAAATAACCTGGGTTAGTCACAAATATCATCTACCTTTAGACCTAGATATTTTTTGTCGGAAAATTTGTATGATTTTGAAAATAAACCCTCGGCAATTGCTGAGGGTTTATTTTTTTTATTAAATGGTGATCGTCTAATTAATAAATAAAAGCGTTTTTTCCTAACGGGACTTAAACAAATTTTCAGCCCAGATAAAGCCCAAACTCGCTTTATCTGCAGCTTGGGCATCCATGTTTTCTTGTTACCAGTGAACAAAAGGCGATCGTCCCCTGGAATGCTCTGACACTAGATATAGCAGAAGTCCGATGGAAGTCGGAAGAAGGAAGAAGGAAGAAGCAATAAAATCAATCGTTTCAGCCATTAACAACGTCCTAACCGTCTTGGCGGTTGCTATATAATCCGTGATCAAAAAACATCGCCGCATAACCGCAGCGCGCAATTTAGGGATGGTTCACGCTGCGGTTATGCGGCAAATGCGATCGGCTTGACGCTGATGACCCGCCCTGTCTGGCGTGAATGCCGAGCCTGGTATATAACTCCCTCAAACGCTTGAAATCTCGTAGTTTGTGGGTGCACACTGCCCTCATAGCGTATTGGTGCGATCGACCTACTTTACCTCATCCTACCGGCTGGCGATCGGCAATAAACCTAGTTTATTCTTAATCACCTGTTAAAAGAATCAGATTTAACGATCGCAGCCTTAGATATTTCAAGGGTTTGAGGGTTTTCTTCACCACCTTGACAGGGCTGGCGCTTATAACATAGAGTAGAATTTTTGCCGCAGCATCCTAAGAGCGATCGAGTACGTCCTAAGCTTGACATTGTAAATATTTTGACTGTTGCTATAAGTTGGAGTTAAACGGATATTTTTATTTATGAAGTATAATCGATTTCAAGAATTAGATATCATGAGAGGCTTTGCCGCCTGCTGGGTAGTGGGGGTTCATTTTTGGTACTTCAATTTCTTGCCTCCATTTTTTGGATACAACCACTTTTTCGAGTATGCAAAAGTAGTAGGCCCAGCCTCGACGATTGCTAAGTTTTTTCCCCTACCATTTAATAGTGTAGACAATATAGTTTTTGATTTAGTGAATATATTTTTCTTGCTTGGATATCAGGGAGTTCATATTTTTTTCATTCTCAGTGGTTTTGGACTGGCTTATTCAAGACTTTTAAAGCCTGATGAAAGCTGGATTAATTTTATGAGCAAAAAATTTATCCGGCTCTACCCAACCTACTGGATACTTTTAGCTGTATCTTTTATAATTCCTCGGTTAAGAGCGGATTTATTTTATGGCTATTTTGATTGGTGGTCATTTTGGAGAAGTTGGATAATTCTCGATAAAGCCATACCATTTTCTTGGTTTATGTTTCCACTCATTCAATTTTATTTGTGCTTTTTCTTGCTATTTAAATCTTTACAAAAATTTTCTATAGAACACTTTCTCTTCACTTCTTTTGTTATTAAAGTTATCTATACATTTTTAGTTTTAATCTTAGGGTTTAACAAGGTATTTTCGCCAATCTTGGGCGATCTCAGTTATCCAGGCTATTTAGCAATTTCAAGGTTATTTGAGTTTTGTTTAGGAATGGCAATGGCCAAGGTTTATGCAAGTAATCCTACTCTATTAATTAATTACCTAACTAAGCCCGTCACAATAGCCTTAGCAATAATTTTTGAAATATTGGGTATTATGGGTTCCTTCAAATTTTCAAATCCCCAATTTCTAGGCGTATATTTCCCTTTTGGACTGTCTTTTTATGATGCTTTCCTTGGATTTGGCATATTTGTAATTGTCTTTAATGTGTGTAGACTATTAATAAATTTCTCCGACTTAACAACGAGATTTTTAACAGGGATTTCTAAGATTTCCTATGAACTATATTTAACGCAGTTTATAGGGTTAATTGTAATACCCAAATTTTTTAGGGTGGTTGTGCGAGGTGAACCTTCACTTTTGACTGCTACCCGTGCTATTTTACTTTATGTATTAATTATTGAAATTGGCATAGTTAATGCTTTTTTATTACAACAGCTAACAAACTCGATCGCCCGTCGAGTTAGATTAGCGAGGGGTCTCTCCTAGGGCAGAAAATAACCAAAGTTAGTAGTTAATAATCACGTGTTATCAAAAACTAGAATTCTGAATTTGTTTCTAGGCCTTTTAATTGCCCTCAGCCTAGAGTTGTTCAGCGGAACGACAACTTTTGCTCAAAACATCGAAACAATTAAAATTTCCGGTACTGCTGCGGGTGTCAGCACTCGCTACATCGGTGCAGTCGAGGGCAGTATCAATTTCGACATCAAAGATTTGCAAGACTTGGGAATTAATACCTACCGCATTTACGGCGGGATGTCCCGGTGGGAAGCTGAAGACGACGACGGTAAATACGGTTGGCCATCTATTGAGGAAATTAAGACAAATCCCAATATAATTAATTGGGCGCATTGGGATCAGATTATGACTAATCCGCCCGAGGGTAGCGATTATTGGTGGTCGGGACAACCCGGTACTGTTTGGCAAGGCAATGCCAAAACTATTTTTAATAGTCTCAAACAAGCAAATATTCGCCCGGTGGTGAGTATTCGGAATGTTGATAATGGCTGGAATCCGAGTTGGGCGCTGCAACTGAATCCGCCGCGCACAGGAGAAGATTGGAACGAGTGGTGGGAACACGTTTTTGCTACGGTTTATTGGCTGAATGTTCGCAATGATTACCGCGTTGATGATTGGGAAATTCACAACGAACCGGACAATCGCGATCAGGGTTGGGGCGGGACTAGGGCTGACTATTTTGAATTGGTTAAGGTGGCAAAAGATGCGATCGACTTTGTTTATAAAACTTATTTGCCCGATCGCACTTATCGCATCCATGGCCCGAAAACCGTAGGCGGCAGCAATTGGCCGGCTAGTGCTTTGCAGGAAATAGCGAATTATTTCGATACAGTCAATGTCCACAACTACGATGCAGATATTTCTAACTACACCCGCAAAGTCCGCGGCTGGATGAACGGTACTGTCCGCGCTAACTCGCAGCTTTGGGTAGGAGAATGGGGAACTTACGAAATTAGCTACGGCGATTTATCTTTAGCTTTAAATTTGATTAAGAATTTGATTCGAGGTTCCCAACCAGGGGATAATTATATTGACGGCAGTCACATATTCTGTTTGTACGACTGGGGAAAGCAGGGACTGGCGGAAGGTTTGCTAGGAGACGGGGGAAAACGGCGCGCGGGCTACTATGCTTTGCGGATGGCAATTAGGGCTTTGCAGGGCGGGAAAGCTACCTTTTTTCCTATCACTAACAGTTCGGATTTAATGGCAGTTGCAACTCTTGATGCTAGCAAGAATGTTTACTTGCTGGTTGTCAATGACCGAGCAACATCTTACACTGTTAATGCTGATATTTCGGAGCTGATAAAAACTGGTAATGGCACGGTGCGGGAGTTCAGTTCTCAAACAATGGATGAGGTTGTTGGTAGCTTAAGGCTGAAGGGCGGCAATGCGAGTTTTGCACTGGCGGGGAACAGCGCTATTCTCATCAAGTTCGATCGCCAGAAGTGAAGCTCAAATCCTCTGGGCCATAATTGGGATAAGATAGAATTAGTTATGCTCAGAATTATTTATTTTCTGCCTGTTTGGCCCTGGAACCCTCGAACCCTCGAACCCTCGAACCCCTAATTGCACAGTTGCCATACCTAAGTCGTCCTGTTGTGATTCCCCTCCTGTCGCTGGTAAATTGGTAGGGTGCAGGTATCTTGCCTCAAACAGAATGCGAGCGAGAGTTCCGTTGAGGGGCAGAAAGTAGGGTGCAGTCCAGACAATCGCAGAAATTCTTGCTCGTAAACCCGCAGCAGTTATGCTAAGCGAGGAATTGCCCGCCAGCCTTCATGTCCGCCCTCTGGCAGATAGCATTGGTTCTGAAAGTCAGAAGCCGTCAATTATCAGGATATGGCACGGAATTAATTTTAAATGCCAAGATGCTGGAAGTATGGGTGAGTTGAATCGTACAGAAACTTTGAGCGCGCTTGGAAATCTCGCGGGTAAAGCCTCTCAATCAACCTGCTGCTCGCGATCGGCTTTTTCCAACAAATATCACTTTTATGCCCCCTGATGTTTATTCCCTCCCTCAGTCAGGTCATCAACCGCAATCCCCTCACCGTCACCCCTGAGACGCCCGTAGAAAAGGCGATCGAGCTGATGAGTAGCACAGGAGCCAGTTACGTCCTCGTGGTAGAACCGCGCGGGCATTCTCAACTCGGAAATCCCACCAACGGGACTTCCCCACAATCGCGGGAACAGTCGGGTTTCTACAACGGCATACGGCCTGCGATACACACAGGAGGCAACGGGCTGCGTCTCAACGGCTCAAAAGCTCCCTATCCGAGCAGCCAGACAGTGCTGGGGATTTTTACAACGCGAGATATCGTACAGCTAAATTCGATCGGCGCTGCTTTGAGGGGATTTGCGATCGAGCAAATCATGATCAGAACCGTAACTGTAGCCCGAGAATCGGAAATTCCCGACTTTTTTGCCTTAGCAAGTCTGCTGGAGAAAAATCAGATCAGCCATTTGCCGGTCGTTAGCGAGGCTGAAGAACTTGTCGGTTTAATTAGCTCTCAAAGCTTGGTGCAAATGTTGCAGGGAATTGGGGAATCGACACCAAAAGCAACTAGCAGCACTTCGCCACCTGCGGCTTTCGCCTTCCCTCCGCCGCTGCCAATTGTGCATCAGAAATTAGAGCTGCCCGCAAGTTTAATTAAACTTTATCAAATCCCTCAAATAGCAGCTTCAAGAATAATTCACGCTCCTTCTAATTCTTCGGTTCGCTACTTAGCGCAACTGATGTTTAGACACCATGTTAGTTATGTATTAATCACTGAAACTCCCGATCAACACTCGACTGGTGCGGCTCACAATTCCAAATTTACAAATCCCAACATTCACAAACTGGTTGGGGTGGTAAGTTCGCGGGATATTGTGCAGTTGCAGGCGCTGGGAAGAGACTCTAACAAAATTAAAGCGGGAGCAATTTGCAGCAGTTCGCCGCCGCTGGTGCGATCGCACTCTACCCTCGAAGCAGCCGTCGCGCTGCTGCAAAAACACTACTGCCAGTTGCCTTTATTAGTCATCAACGAAACAAATCACCCGATCGGGATTATTAATCCTAAAACTATCCTTTTACAAGCGCTGGATTCAAAATCTCTGCATTCTGGCTTAATTGCTTTGCAGCGCCAGCTAGAATCTAGCAACGCTCAATACAAAAAACTCTCAGCAGAAATACAGCGGACAGCAGCAAATAGCCACGAGATAGCTGAAATTTCTCACCACACTTTCGTAGAGCGGCCAAATCTCCCCCCTGCAGTCAACAATCAGGGGATTTGGGACTGGAATCTCGAAACAGATGAGTTTTTTTATTCGGCGCGGTGGCAAGAAATGCTGGGCTACCAAGAAGGGGAAATCTCGAATCGCCGATCGGAATGGTGGAGTCGCATCCACAGAGATGATATTGACTCGGTAAAGGCAGCTTTAGAAGAACACTTCGCCCAAAAGACACCGGATTTTGCAGCAGAATATCGGATGTACTGTAAAGACGGCAGCACTGTCTGGGTGTTGAACCGGGGTCAAGTTTTACGTAGCGCTACTGGCAAACCGCTGCGGGTAGTAGGAACTCATACAGATATTACTCTAAACAAGGAGTTTGAAGTCAAAAACCGCGAGCATGATCGAGAACAATTCCATCTATTTGACTCTTTGAAAGCAACAGTAATTTTCCACATAGATGCGGCGGGGGTTTGGAAATTTCTAAACCGCGCTTGGACGGAAATTACGAATTTTCCGGTTTCCGAAAGTTTACAAACTAATTTTTTAGACTGGGTGCATCCAGATGAGCGCGAGCAATGTGCAAATTTATTGGAGTCTTTGCTGTCGGGGAAGTCGGAATTTGAACGGCGAGAACTGCGATTTAAGTCCAAATCGTTGGCTGGGAAAAACTCCTTGGGAATTCACAGTGATTCCGGTTTTGTTTCCGTGGAACTATTTGCCCAAGTCCGGCGGAATTCCCAAGGCGAAATAGCGGGAATTTTTGGGACTTTGCACGATGTCTGCAACCGCCTCGAAGGAGTTGAGGAACTGCGGGAAAGTGAGCGGGCAATTCGATCGCTCTACGAGGTAATGGTGAGTTCAGAAGGCTCTTTTGACGATCGAACGATCCGGTTGCTGGCAATGGGTTGCAGTCAGTTTGGGATGGATATCGGGCTGTTGGGCAGGGTTTTGGGCGATCGCTACGAAGTGATTGCGGCTTATGTACCGGAAGATTTTCCCTTTGGATTTGCTAAAGGAGACGGTTTTGCTTTGAGCAGAACCTTTGAGCGAGAGGTTTTGCGATCGAGCGAACCTATTTCTGTCGAATCAGCCGGCACTACTCAGTGGCGCAACCACCCCGCTTACAGCGTCCGCAAGTTGGAGGCTTTTGTGGGGACGAGGGTAATAGTGCAAGGGCGAGTTTTTGGCACTTTGAGCTTTACTTCCCGCACCACTAAATCTCCTTTTAAACCGCTGAATTTTGAAATTTTAAAGTTGATGGGCAATTACATCGGCGCAGAAATTGCCCGCGAAGAGCGAGAGCGAACTTTGCAACGTCAGTACCAGCGCGTTTTACTACTCAAACAAATTACTCAAAAAGTGCGATCGACCTTAGACACTCAAGAAATTTTCCAAACTACCGCCACCCAAATCGGCCGCGTATTTGGTGTCAATCGCTGTACAATTCATACCTATCTTTCCGAACCTTATCCCCACCTTCCTTGCGTTGCGGAATACTTGGAACCCGGTCACGAATCGGCTTTAGATTTAGAACTTTCTGTCACTTATAACCCGTACACCGAAAAACTCCTCGCTGAGGATATAGCCCTAGCATCTCCCGATGTGTTTGCCGATCCTTTGCTGGAATCTTCGGGACCGATGTGTCGCCGCATCGGATTAAAATCTATGTTGGCTGTTCGCACTTCCTATCAAGGAGAACCCAATGGAATTATTACTTTGCACCAGTGCGATGCAACTCGCCAGTGGAATCCCGACGAAATTGAACTTTTAGAAGATGTGGCCGCGCAAGTTGGAATTACTTTAGCTCAAGCACAACTTTTAGAAACCGAAGTTCAGCGACAGCGACAGTTAGCCGAGCAAAATGAAGCTTTGGATCAAGCGCGACAAGCGGCGGAAGTTGCTAATAGAGCTAAGAGCGAATTTTTAGCGACTATGAGTCACGAAATCCGCACTCCGATGAATGCGGTCATCGGGATGACGGGCTTGCTGCTGGATATGGAACTAACTCCTGAACAGCGAGATTTTGTGGAGACAATTCGTACCAGCGGCGATGCTTTGCTGACTATTATTAACGATATTCTCGACTTTTCCAAAATTGAATCTGGAAAATTGGATTTGGAACGCAGCCCCTTCGAGCTGCAAAACTGTATAGAAGAATCTCTGGAATTACTGGCTCCTAGAGCCTCAGAAAAAGGTTTAGAGCTGGCTTACTTTATTGATGATTCTGTTCCGAAAAACATTTTAGGAGATGTCACGAGACTGCGCCAAATTTTGGTAAATCTGCTGGGCAATGCAGTTAAGTTTACAGAATCTGGAGAAATTGTGGTGTGCTGTACGGCTAGGGAAATTGAACAGGTAGCTGCTAATAGTTCACCCGATAAAATTAATATTCTAGCGCCACAACCGCTAGCAATTAACCAGGGAGAGGTGGCACGTAGCAAACAATACGAGATTCAATTTGCTGTCCAAGATACGGGAATTGGCATTCCGCCCGACCGGATGGATCGCCTGTTTAAAGCTTTTTCGCAGGTGGATGCTTCGACAACGCGACATTACGGCGGGACGGGTTTGGGACTGGCAATCAGCCAGCGTTTGAGCGATATGATGGGCGGTACAATGTGGGTTGTCAGCCAGGTTGATCCGCGAAGTTCTAAGTCTCAACCGGGAGTTTCTGCGCTCGGACAAAGTATCGCTGGAAGGTCGCCTGCAGAATTTACTCCGCCGTCGATATCGGGTTCGGGTTCGATTTTTTATTTCACGGTGGCTGCTGAAGCGAATGACCTCCGGGCTGAGGAAAAAAGACCGGAATTTGCCGCTGGTAAGCACTTATTAATTGTTGAGCATCATGCCATTAATCGGCAAGTTTTGATCCGTCAGGCAGAGTCTTGGGGAATGATACCCGTGGCTGTAACTTCTGGTGCTGAGGCTTTGGAAATCATCAAAGGAAACTCGCCGCTCGATTTAGCTATTTTGGCGATGAATCTACCAGATATGGACGGTGTGGCGTTGGCTGTGGAGATTCGGAAATTTGAGCTGAGCAATTTGTCCGGCGGCGACGGCCTAAATCCGAATGTCATGGTTAAAAACCCTCGCAAAATTGCCCTACCTTTGGTGCTGTTTACTTATTTAAGTAAGGCGGAAGTTTGGAAAAAACTTGAAACTACAGAGGTACATTTTTCTGCTTTTTTAACTAAGCCTTTAAAACAGTCACAGTTTTATAATGTGTTGCTGCAAGTTTTTGGATATGTTACTGGCAGAAGCGGCAGGGGAGAAGTTTCAAATGTGGTGACTGTGACTTCGGGATTGAAGTATTTTGAAAATTCTCAAGAACAGCACCGCGTGCAGCGGACGCCTGCTGTTTTGAGGCAGGTTGCGGCGAATTCTGCCGGACAGGATGCAACTAATTCTAGTCAGATTCGGATTTTGCTGGCTGAGGACAATGTGGTGAATCAAAAAGTCGCTACGCATTTACTCGACAGGATAGGATATCGGGCTGATATTGCGGCTAATGGGTTGGAGGTTTTGGAGGCCCTGAAGCGGCAATCTTACGATGTTGTGCTGATGGATGTGCAGATGCCGAACATGGATGGGTTGGAAGCGACGCGCCGCATTTGTCAGGAATGGCCTGCTAACAAGAAGCCGAGAATTATTGCGATGACTGCTAATGCGATGCAGGGCGATCGCGAAAAGTGTCTGGAAGCAGGTATGGACGATTATATTACTAAGCCGGTGCGGCGGGAAGAGTTGGCGATCGCCTTGAGCAAGTGTTCACCTCTGATTCGGGATGAATTGGATACGGTTACTGAGCAAAACAATCAAGATATTTCTGATCAAGTTGACAGTGATGCTGCGGCATCTTCGAGCGTTCAACCGGGAGCCGATTCGCCGATTGATTTTCATATTTTGCAAAATCTTCGCGAACTAGACGATGATGAAGACCCAGATTTTTTGGGGGAGCTGATTAAGATATATTTGGTAGACGCACCGCAACATTTAGAAACTATTAAGGAGGCTATTTTTCTGGGCGATGCTGATAGTTTGAAGCTGGCTTCTCACACGCTGAAGTCTAGCAGCGCCAATTTAGGAGCCGTGTCTTTTTCTGCTGTTTGCAAGGAGTTGGAGTATATGGGTCGCGTGGCGGTTGAGTCTGGAGGGGAACAGGTTTTTGATGTGAGTACGGCGCGCGATCGCCTGTTGGAAGCCCAAGCGGAGTGGGAAAAGGTGCGGGCGGCTTTTGAGACGGAATTGGAAACGGGGAAGTTGCGATCGCAAATAGGGTAATTTGTTATATCAATTCCGGTTGCACTCCTCCGGAATTGTTGACTGTTGACTGTTGACTGTTGACTGTTTGAACAATACCGATGCAACCGGAAACGATATTATTTGTTATTTGTTGGTTTTTGGTTGTTAGTTGTCAGTTTCAATAACCACTACCCAATGCCCAATGCCCTGTTTGGCCAATGCCCAATGCCCTGTTTGGCCAAGGCCCATATTTAACTTTCACCTAAATATGCTTTGCGAACAGTTTCATTTGACTGCAAATCGCTAGCACTACCAGCGACTACAACCTGACCAGTTTGGATAACATAGCCGCGGTGCGCTACACTTAAAGCCATGCGGGCGTTTTGTTCCACCAGTAAAATAGTTGTTCCTTCAGCATTAATATCGCGGACGATCGCAAAAATTTGACTGACTAACATCGGTGCCAATCCCATACTCGGCTCGTCCAATAATAACAAGCGGGGGCGCGACATCAAAGCGCGGGCGATCGCCAACATTTGCTGTTCGCCGCCGCTGAGAGTTCCCCCTTTTTGACTAATTCTTTCTCGCAAACGAGGAAATAAATTTAATGCTTTTTCCATATCGGACTTGATACCGAGAGTATCGTTGCGGAGATAAGCACCCATTTCCAGGTTTTCTTGCACCGTCATTCGCGGAAAAATCAGCCGCCCTTCGGGACTTTGAGAAATCCCCAAACGGACGATCGCCTCTGTAGATAGTGCTTCTAAAGGCTTTCCCTCAAATAATACAGTGCCTTGGCGCGGGCGCAGCAGTCCTTGAATCGTGCGGAGAGTGGTCGTTTTCCCCGCCCCGTTGCTGCCGATTAATGTCACCACTTCTCCCTGCGAGACTGTTAGCGATACTCCTTTGAGGGCGTGGATATTTCCGTAGTAGGTGTGAATGTCTTTAATTTCCAACATAATTACTCTTTCTGCTTTGTGCTTTATTATATTATCCAGACTAATTATAAATTTTTATTGCATTTATTTAAAATTAACTTTTTTTATAGTAATCAGTAATTTTACTTAGGTCAACACCCGCCCTAGCTCCCATACAATGTATTTTTAGTAGCGGTGGCGACCAACTTTACAGAATTTTTACTTAAACACTAGAATTCTTGACAGTAGCTTTACAAAAAACTCTAAGTAAGTAGGTAGTATTAATACGTAAGCGAAATCAACCGCTACAAGTTACCAATAATAGCAGTTAAAATTTTTCAATTTTCAAATTTAAGGAGATTTACCATGAAATTCAATCACATTAGTGGATCGATCGCCTTTTTATTAGCAACTCCTTTAGTAACCAGCTTGAGTGTAGGTATTGCCCCTAGTAGTGCTGCCACAATAGCAGGTTCTGCTGCTGCTGCAGTAACGATTGACAACTTCAGTCACACACCGAATGACACAGGTACAGTTACTAACACTTACACTCAGACAATAGCTAACACCGGTTCAGTTATTAGCCAAGCGAAAGCTGAGGCAGTTTTTATATCTAACTGTCACGAATTGCTGGCAGCAAATCTCTCGCAAAGTGAAGTCATAGGCAGCGGGAATAACTATTCCGGTTTAGCCGAAAGTCAAGCAGCAGTGATCGGTGACTTCTCTATTAAAGCCGAAGAAACTTTTTCCTTCACTGTTCAGACTATTTTACATCTTTTAACATCTGTTAGTAATCCCCAATCAGAACAGGCTAGCGCCAAAGGCAGTATATCTTTTGCATTAATTGACACTGTTTCTAACATTCTTTTAGAATCATTTCAATTTGCGATCGGTTTGCACTCTTTTAAAGCCCCGGAATTAAGTTTGTCATACAACCTTGCTGGAAACTTTAATCCCACACAAATTAATTTTGCTTTTCTCGAGCAAGGTAATACAACAAGCCTGAGCTTGTATACTTCCGGAGTGTATTCGCGGACTTTTGACAGCACCACTAATTTAAGATTAGTAGAAGTTAAAAACAATATGGCAGTGGCACAAGCGCAACCAGTTCCCCAAGCAGAACCGGTTCCAGAACCTACTACTATATTAGGCACTGCCATGTTTTTCGGTTTCCTGACCAAGAGGAGAAAACTTAAGAATCAATTGTGTAAAGTTAAATCAAAAGTTTAGGAATGACCCAAAACATCTAATTAGGTCAACTATCGATATTAGATACTAGACTTTTTATTAAAAAAGTCTGGTATCTAGTTATTCTGTATTATCCATGTCCATCTTCTTCTTTTCCCAAATATGCCTCAATCACGCGAGGATCAGCGCGAACTTCTGCCGGAGTTCCCTCAGCAATTTTAGTACCGTACTCCATAACACTCACGCGATCGCTAATTCCCATCACCACCTTCATATCATGTTCAATCAGCAAAATACTCAAATTCAACTCATCGCGAATCCGATAAATAAAGCGAGTTAAATCAGCCGTTTCGTTCGGGTTCATCCCGGCAGTCGGTTCGTCCAAAAGCAGCACTTTCGGATCGGAAGCCAAAGCCCTGGCAATTTCCAATCTCCGCTGGTCGCCGTAGGAAAGGTTTTTTGCCAACTCCGACGCTTTAGCAGCACCTAAACCGACAAAATCAAGCATAGTGAGCGCTTTTATTTTAGCTTCCCGCTCCTCCAGATTCACAGCCGGAGTGCGGAGGATTGCACCCAACAAACCTGTTTTCAATCGGCAGTGTCTACCTACTAAAACATTATCCAGCACTGTCATGTTGTTAAACAAGCGGATATTTTGAAAAGTTCTAGCAATGCCGAAAGTTGTCAGGCGATCCGGCGGCAAACCCGTGATATTCTTCTGTTCTAAAAGCAACTGACCGCCACTCGGTTTGTAAATACCTGTCAGCATATTAAAAAAAGTAGTTTTGCCCGCACCGTTGGGGCCGATCAAACTGGCGATCGATCCTTTTTCTAATGTTAAACTAACCTGGTTTACGGCAGTCAAACCACCGAATCGCATTGTAAGTTGCTGTGCTTCTAATAATGACATTTTGGTTCTGTTTTCTAAGATTTTATAGGAGTGCGATCGTCCAGGTAACGAGCTTTCACGCACGCGAATCAATTTGAGATTGGGAGTTTTTAGGCCATATTCTCTAACGTACAAACAAAATAAAACTTAAAAAGATTAGATTCGAGCGAACTGCCAGGGCGATATTGTGCGTGTAAATCAGCAGTCGAAAAGTTTTCAATAACTTTGAGATTGAGTTCGTCAGCCAAAGTGGCAATGTTTTCAAACCCAGTAATCCACGGTGCATACATACTTTCGTATTTATCTATGTAATCATTGATATCTTGGTAGCCCGTCGTTCTCAAAATCACCTTTTCCGACATATAATCAAAGGACCATCGAAAACTCTTCACATTGTCGCGAATTTGTTCTAATACAAATATTACATCTTTTTTGTCAAGCAAGGTAGTGTTGCCTTCCCACAAAAAATATGTCTGTCGATCGCAATCAAATTCACTCTGTTTCAGCAAGGATATTAAACCGTCTTTTACGTAATCGCCTGGAAGGTAGCAAACATTAGCAGTAACTTTGTTAGCTTTGAGAGTTTCTTCTTTTAATTGAAGAGTCGCGCGCTCGTCTATTTCAAAATAAATCACTTTTTCTCCATTAATTCTAGCAGCACGAGTATCCAAACCCGAACCTAAAATAACTACTTGTTTGCAACCTCCTAAAATTTGATTGGACAAAACATCATCAAAATATTTAGTCCGCAACTTAACCATTTCTTTAGCTGCAGGAGAGTTTTGAGCTATTTGGCTAGCTACTTTTTTTGTTTCCTCATTCAGCCAGATTTTTACTACATGATCAGTGTAGAGAGGAATTGCCTCTTCATTCTCTTCTGCTCTAAATTCCGCAACGATAAAAGCAGTACCAGTTACATTTCTCATGGCTAATCTTTCATCCTTACTAAGTAGTCGGTTACAAATAAACATTAGATGGGGAGGGGAGTTTTACACTCATAAACTCCCTTGCATCCTAGATTCTTAGCTAAACCCACATACAAAATACTATGGTTTTTGCCCTTACCTATTTATTGACTTCTCGAATCTGCTAAAGACTCATTGCTCGCTTCAGCATCCGAATGCAGTTCAGCTTGGTGTATCTTATCAGGAATCAGCCCCTCTGGCCGCACGAGCATCATGACAACCAGAGTTAAGCCGAATAGAAATAAGCGCATTTGAATCGGGTCTAAACTGGTTGCCAGAAAGTCTCGCAACTGGGGAATTGCAATCCTGGGGAGTACAAAAGTATTCAGAAAACCCTTGAGGACTTGCGCTAATTGTGGCAGATAAAGTCGATCGGCAGACATGATAATGATCGCGCCCAAAATCACCCCCGTCATATTCCCCAAACCGCCTAAAATCACCATACACAGGATGATTACCGACACCGAGAAGTCGAAAACGCTGGGGAAAATCGCGCTGATATAGGCGGCGTAAAATGCCCCTGCAAAGCCAGAAAACGTCGCTCCCATCGCAAAAGCCGAAAGTTTGGTTTTGACCAGGTTAATCCCCATCGCACTCGCCGCTAATTCATCTTCGCGCATGGCATTCCACGCCCTCCCCAAGCGGGAATCTCGCAGCCGTGAAATCATGAAGTAAGCGAAGACAACTAGCAGCAAAATTAGGTAGTACCAAGGAAAGTAGTTGCCGGTGCTGAAAGTGCCGACAATGGGGAGAGATGGACGCCCGATCGGGTTTATTCCCGCTTCGCCGCCGGTGAGGTTAAAAGGTCGATCGCACCCAACCAGACACAGCACCAACTCGGGTTTACCCAAAACAGCCGCAACAATCTTCGAGACTGGTTCATCAATCCGAATCGCCGTTAAATTCCTAAAGACAACCGGGATAATTTCGCCAAAACCGAGGGTAACAATTGCCAAATAATCGCCCTTGAGCCGCAGTGTCGGAATACCCAGGATTACGCCCGCGATCGCAGCTACACCGGCCGCGATCGGCAGTACCACCCAAAAGTTCCAAGCAATATTTAACTGGCCAGAAGATAGCAAAGCCGTCGTGTAAGCGCCGATCGCAAAAAACGCCGCATATCCCAAATCCAACAAACCCGCAAAACCCACAGTAATATTCAAACCCAGCGCCAACATAATAAAGATTTGAATCTGTACTACAGTAGCAATCCAGCCAGTCTGAGCCTGAATGTCGATAAACGGAAACAGAATTAGAATAAAAGCTAATGTCACCAAAGTTGCCAGCCGCTGGCGTTCCCCCTGCAAACCCTGCAAAGCACCCATTAACGTAGCTGTCAAAATTGCGATCGTCAAACTGCAAATCCCGTACAGCAGCGTAGTCGGCAAAGCCACAGCCGATTGCCCAGAAAAAGGTCTAATCAAAACCCCTTCTACCACACTTGCAATTAATAGCCAAACTCCCAATCCTAATCCCGCTAAACTGCCGATAGTCGCACCCATTTTCGGGCTGTAAACCTTCTGCTCCCGACAGCTAATAAAGCCCGCCGCCGTACCCATCAGCCAGCCGATCACGGTGCCACTCCAACCGCCGAATAACAAAACAGTCAAAGAGGCGATCGCCCCTAAAATACCAGTCGATTTAATTGCTTTAATTATTTTTTTTGACATAGGAAGAAGTTATGAGTCATTAGTCAGTAGTTAGAGGAAAGAATGCTAGGAATCGCAGTTTATAGATGCGACTGACGCGAGCCGTGCCAAATTCTGCCTCAATGAATGTGATCGACTGCTTATCGTGGAAACAGTCGATCGGGCTAGCTACAGTTTAGAGTCTTTTGAGTTCGATTATTGCACCAAAAGTGACGAAACTTCAAATATACTGGAACTGTTACCCCAACACACTTCAAACGGGCGATCTCTATATGGTACAAGCACCTCAAAAAACTATCACCCTCGACGAGTTTTTGCAACTCCCAGAAACCAAACCCGCGAGCGAATACATCAAAGGTGCGATCGTCCAAAAACCTATGCCACAAGGAAAACACAGCAAACTACAAGGCAGACTCGTAACAGTCATCAACGACATCGCAGAGAAACCGCAAATTGCCCTAGCCCTACCAGAACTTCGCTGCACCTTTGGCGGACGTTCTATTGTCCCCGATGTCGCGATTTTTGTTTGGAATCGCATTCCGCTAGACGCTGACGGCGAAATTGCCAATACATTTAATGCTCACCCAGACTGGACAATAGAAATATTGTCCCCAGCCCAAAGCCAAACCAAAGTCACAAACAATATTTTGCACTGTTTGAATGCCGGTTGTCAGATGGGTTGGTTGCTCGATCCCGATGAAAAAAACATTTTAGCCTATCCCGCAAGCCAGCAGCCGATTTCATTGCAAGAACCAACAGATATACTTCCGATGCCCAAGTTTATGCCGGAAATGCAGTTAACTTTAGGCGAAGTTTTTGGCTGGCTAAAACCAGGTAATATTTAATTGGGTGTACAGTATTCCACTCAATTGAGTAGGGCTATGTTCTACTGGGCAATAAAAGTTCAATGGTGCCCATCGCCCCATTAAGTATTTTTTCAGTAGTAGGAAGATGACGGCGAACGCTAACTATTTTTTCTCCTTAACATATAATAGTTTAAGGTAGCGTTGCTGAATAGAGGTATCATAAGTGCGTTCAACGGATGTTTTGGCTACCCCATTTGCCTCGCTTTCTGAGCAATTGGAAGGATGCTCTCGATAGGGAACCGGAACATCTTATAACTTAAAATACCGACGGTTAGAGCGTCTATCCAGGATTTATTCCCCCCGGATCTCAGATTGTCGGCAAAACTTACATAACAAGGGTGGAAGGGGAGAACACCCGGTTACCACACTATCTGGCAAGACTGCATCGCCAGACGCCTTGTTACTCTAAATCAGTACAAATGCTGACATACTTAATTCGCTTGCTATTGGATGCACTATTTCAAGTTGCGAGATGCGCCCCTTCATATCTGATCCATACCTAATTTCAGCAACGCGTTTTTTCGCTCTTTCCCTAGGCTTGATCATATCTAATTTCAGTAAGGCCGGTTTTCTCTAACTGCGATCGCTTGGGGAGAATCCTTCAGATACATGATAAAACTGTTGACTCTTCCTATTTCTCTTTGGCACTTATAAATAGGAATTTTCAAGTACAACTCGATATCAGACAATAAAAAAATTACGCAGGAGAGAACCTGCAACCTTTTGGGGGAGCAGGCTGTGAAGGCTCCCCCTCTTTGCTGGTTAGCGTACTCCACTTGACCAAGATATCTTCCAAGGTGTAAGGTTAGTTATCTAGCGCTGCCCTTGTCTAGGTTCCACTACCTTACTGCGTAGCTTTACAGGTCAGATATTTTTTATATCATCAGAGCCAAGATGAAAATTCCAATTTATAGGAACACCACTTATCTCCTGATATCAATTATGGTAGTGGCTGCTATTGTGCGATTGATTCATATCAATCAGCCATTTATTGATAGCTTTAGTTGGCGTCAGTCAAGCACAGCCATGATGGCCGAAAATTTCTATCGCAGAAATGGGAATATCTTCTACCCTGAAGTTAGCTGGGATGGGCCAGGGCCTAGCTATAATGGACGCGAATTTCAAACAGTTACTTATATTACAGCCCTTCTCTATACTGTATTGGGACAGCATGATTGGGTGGGACGCAGCGTCGTTGTCCTGTTTAGCTTGTGGGGAATATTTGCCTTCTATCAGTTAGTTTCTCGTATTTGGGATCGGGATCGCGCTCTTATGAGTGCTGCAATTATCGCAATTTTTCCAGGAAATATATGTCTGGATCGGTCTTTCCTTCCAGACGCGGCAATGGTTGCATTAGTTGTCACAAGTTTCTGGATGCTGATTGCTTACCTACAAACTGACCGCTGGCACTATTTATTGCTTGCCAGCCTGTTTGCAATTTGGGGCTTTTTAACCAAACTACCAGGTTTAATCATTGGCATTCCGATGCTCTATACAATATTTGTTGTCCTGGGTCATCGAGGATTACTGCGCCCGAAAAAGCTGATATTAATTGGAGTAGCTGCCATTTCCATCCTCCTGCCAGTAGCTGCCTATTATTTGTGGGCGAGGCATATTTCTCTCACCTATCCGCCTTACCACTTTGCTGGTAGCGGGAACTGGCTCTGGGATCCTGCTTCACGTGAATGGTGGCAACAAAAATATTTCTTTCCTCAACTATATAATCATATTTATAACTGGCTTTGGACATATCCCATTATGATCCTTGTTGCTATTGGTTTGTTCCTTCCTCCTAATTATAAACTTCCTACCCAGGAATCTGAGGAGCAGTCAAGTAATGTAGCTGTACCAGTACCAGCGATGTTTCATTGGTGGATACTTGCTTTTGCCATTTATTACTTCATTGGTGCTCAAGAACTCGTCCTAAATCCCTCTAACTTAAATATTATCAACCCAGCCGCCGCAGCTCTAGCAGGAAATGGTTTGATAGCACTTGCTTCATTCGCCAAGCGAGTCGGAGGTTCATCTTCAGCATTAGCACTCATAACGGCAATACTACTAATCATTTCTGGAATAGGTTATACACAGTTAAACCTATGGTGCTATTATCCTTGGGCAAAAGAGGGTTACGAACTAGGGATAGCTTTGCAGCAAATAACTCAACCAAGTGACCTTGTTGTTACTCTAGCTAATGCTGGAGGTGGCGATCCCGTCGCTATCTATTATAGTCGCCGACGTGGCTGGGTTTTTCCTCCTGCTATTTATCGGGCTTTCCCTCCTTCGAGTCCTCAAGAGAGCATGAGAAAGAATAGTATTTATTGGAAATATCCCATAACAGATGATAATTTAATTGCCATCTTGGAAGATTTGATTACCAAGGGAGCAGATTGGATGGGAATTGTTAAATATAACAATAATCAAATTGCAAAAGATAACCCTAAATTAGTTGCATACATTCAAAAAACATTGGAACTCTATCAAGAAACACCCAACAGGGTTATTTATCGAATTCCTCCCAAACTTAAAACAACCAAGCGCTAGAACCATGAGACTTTGGGGGCTTCTTTGTCGGGAGTAGATTGTTGAGATGGCATGAGTGAGTGGGGCACTGGACAATCCATATAAGCGGTTGTGCATTTAAACTGTGATACAAGCATTACCCCTGATGGGGTGACAACAAGAGTCAAAACCTTGATAGAATCAAGGACATAGCCATCATACCCCTCTGAAAAATCGTAGTTTATTGCGCCTAATTCCGATTAATGAGCGTAATAATGTCTTGACTTGCCTTCCCTGCCAACTCCCTCCGCTTCGCGGAACCCAACACTGACCATATAATCCAATTCAAAAACTACTAGGGCGACGTGTCGATCGCCCGTATTCAGTTAACTTAGCCACATATTTTAGAATTCCCATTGCCTTGATTTTTTGACCTTGAATCACAGCACAACTTTAAGCAATGCCTATCAATAATATCAAATTGCTGACGGGTTGAGAACCCCGTCAGGGCGCGGCAGTTAAAAAATGGTGTAATTTGTGGTAAATTACTCGCCAAGGCGTTTGTCGCCATCTGCGAGAGGTTTTTTCGCTCCCGATCTCCCAATAATCCGCCTAAATAGTTCCTCAACTCCCGTTTTTGGGCTTGATGACCAAAGATATCGTCAAATCTTTGACACCATTTATCAAAGCAGGGGGGCATCGCGGCGGGGGTCGTCTCTTTCATTGCTCATTCTTTAACGTTATATGCTTGCTCTTCAAGCATTAGAACTCATTTAGCTCGTATTTTTTGTTTAAGTCCCGATAAGTATCTCTTGCCATTATTTAAACCCAGCAATTTCAAACCTTTTCCTGAACATTCTCGCCCAACAAACCCCCAGGCCGAAAAGCCAAAATCACCACCAAAACCCCAAACACCCAAGCATTAGTCCAGCGACTCGACAAATACTGATCGCTCAAAGACGACAGCAACCCAATCAAAACCCCTCCTAACATCGCCCCCACAATATTGCCAATTCCCCCCAAAACCGCCGCCGTAAAAGCCCTCAAACCCGCCGTAAACCCCATCGTAAACACAATAGTATTGTTGTACAAACCAACCAAAATTCCCGCCGAACCCGCCAAAGCTCCACCAATCAAAAAAGTCAGAGCAATAATCTGATCTACATTAATCCCCATAATTTTAGCAGCATCGCGGCTTTGAGCCGTTGCCCGCATCGCCTTTCCCAGACGAGTGTACTGGACAAAAACATGAAGCAAAACCATCAATACCACAGCCACCACCAACACAATTAAATCTTTCGTAGTAAATACAATACTCGTTTGAATTCCCAAAAACTTTAGAATATCAACTCGCGGCAACAAATCGGGAAAGCTTTTCGGAGCCGCCGAATTAGAACCCATCACTGGAATAAAAGCTTTCAATCCTCCCCAAAACAGACCCATATTTTGGAAAATAAAAGAAACTCCAATCGCTGAAATTAAAGGAGCCAAACGGGGAGCATTTCGCAAAGGCCGATAAGCGTACTTTTCCACAACAATATTGAGTCCAGCACAAAATACCGAACATACAATTAAAGCAACTAACATCACCGGTATAGCAATAGCCAAAGGTGCGCCATCTTGCATCCCAAAAGCCCCGAACACGGTTAGGGAAGCAAAAGCACCCAACATATACAAATCGCCGTGAGCAAAATTGATTAACTCAATAATGCCATAAACCATAGTGTAGCCCAAAGCAATAATTGCAATCAGCGCGCCGTTGACCAGACCAACTAATAATTGTTGGATAAAAACTTCAGGATTGCTGACTATTTCTCCAACAATTTTTGGCAGGTCAAATCCTGCGATCGGCCCTAATAGCAAAACTATATAAAATACACCTAGATATAAGAAAATACTTTTCCAGTTCTTCATGTTTTTGAGTAATTGGGAATTGGGCATTGGCCATTAGGAACATTCATTCTACTCGTTTCTAGGCAGATATTAGAAACGCGGATTCGGAGGCTCTACCTCCAATTTTTCGGATCGGAAAGCCCAGCAGACCAAGAGTTACATTGGTTCCTAAGCAGAGCCTAGGAACCAGTTAAAATCACTACTGACAACAGTCAACTGACAACTGACAACTGACTAATTATTCCGTCTTGAGCGCATTCACGAACTCCCACTTGCCACCTTTAACAACATTTCCTGACATTGTAGTCAAGCTCGTGTCGCCGTTGGTGTCAAAACTCCAAGTGCCGAGTACCCCGTTAAAATCTTTAGTTGCCAAGACAGCTTCGCGGATAGCAGCACGGTCATTTTTGCAAACTTTATTAATTGCGCCGATCGCAACTTTAGCAGCTTCATAGGCGTAAGCTGCATAAGCTTCCGGTTCAGCATTATATTTTGCCTTGTAACTTGTGTACCACTTCGCACCCGCACCAGTCAATTCTTGAGGAGGCAAGCCACCAAAAGTAGCGTAAACTCCTTCGGCATCTTTGCCTGCCGCGTCAATTAAAGCTTGCTCTTTAATGCCGTCGGGCCCCATGAACTTAACTGCATCAGGCGTCATTCCGACATTTCTCATGTCTTTAATTATTTGTCCCGCATTGCTTTGAGTAGTGCCTCCAAGGTAAATCATGTCGGGATTTAAAGCTTTGATTTTATTCATTAACGCCTTATAGTCGCTAGCTTTAATATCAATTCCCTCTCTTCCGAGGACTTGAATTCCCAACTTTTTAGAAGTTGCTTCAAAAACATCAGCGATGCCTTTGCCGTAGAGTTCTTGGTCGTCGAGAATGTAGACTTTTTGCACGCCCAAAGATTTCGCCCAGTTGCCAGCTACAGCACCTTGAAGGTCGTCAGCGGGGACAACGCGGGTGAAATTCCGAGTACCAGCGGGATAATAAACGTTGGGTTCTTTGGCTTCGCCTTTTCCTGGTTTAGTCAGTCCCGGATAAGTGTTAGCCGGACTGATCATGACGATGTTAGCTTGGTTGAGCACTGGAATGGAAAGTTTGGCTGCACCGGAGTTATAGTGACCGATGACGGCAACTACCGAACCGTCAGCCACGGCTTTGTTGGAGTTTGACGTTACTTGGGCTGGGTCCCATTTGCCGGCGGCGGCGGTGGCGTCATCATAAACTTCGTATTGGATTTGGATTTTGCCGTCGCAAGCTTTCGAGTTGGTTTCGGCGAGGGCTTGTTGGATGCCGTTGACCATTGTTTGAGCTTGACCCAGGGCGCTGCCTGTCATGGGCAGCATGGAGACAATTTTGACAGTATTTGGGTCGCCGGGGCTGCTGACTGCGACGGGAGTGGCTGCGGGACTGCTTCCGGGGCTGCCTCCGGGAGTTGTGGCGGTGGGTGCTTCAGGATTTTGACAGCTAGCGCACAGAGAGGCTATTCCGGCGGCAAAAAGTAATTTCCGTAATCCTGCGGCGGTGAGATTCTGTGTTGAGTTGATTTTTGGGGGTGTGGCACTTTTGCCGCCTGACTTCTGGGAAAAGTTCATAGGTTGGTTTGTTTGTTGCTTGCGTTTTTGCATATTTTTCACTCTAGTCAGTATGTAGTCAAGAGTTAGCACAAGTTTAAAAAATTTGTGTCAACTCTCAAAGATACACTGCTGCCGCAAGAAGTTCGGGACTTGGGCCATATGTGATATCAATGTCGGCGATATCCAAAGTTTAGACTTGAAAAATGTCTTATTCGCCTGGTTCTGCGTGGTATTGTGCGATCGCAGTTTGGATTTCCTCGGCCGAGACGTTTGCTTGTTCTGATTTCGAGTAAATCAGGTGTAAAACAACCTGAGTCGGTGATTCAACTTGATAAATCAAACGATAGCCACCGCTCTTACCAACTTGGGCATCGCTGTTTTTAGCCCGGACTTTGTAAACGGTGTATGGGGTGCCTGTAATCTGGTTTCCGATGAAGTTTCCTTGGATAATCTGAATCGAGGACGGGCTTAACATCGGTTTGAATTTGGCGATACTTTTTAGCGAGTCCTTTGAGGCGACATTTGAAGAGTGCGGTGAATTTGAGTTGGACTGGCATATCAGACATTGATGCCGTCCCAGAGCTCATCGATGGGGAAGGTTTGTCCCGCTTTGGCTTGGTGGAGGGAGGCTTTCAGGTCAGCGAGGATTTTGTCGTTGGAGTCGGTGTCTGAGTCAAAATCCGAGTCGAAGTCTGGGGCGAGGGCGGTCTGTGTCCGACTGGTCAAAAATTCCAGGAATGTCAGGGTTTGCTCTAAAAGCGATTCAGGAGTCCGTTCGATCGCTTCTAGAAGGCGTTGTTTTATCGGCGACATAAGATGACCTCTCAATCTAGCTCCTCTCATCTTATCAGTCAATACTCCGGACAGTTTTTAAAGAGGAATGCGATCGCAATAAAATAGAGAAGTGAAAAAAGTGAGTGCAATCTCA
>NZ_JAUBRB010000069.1:0-29843 GCF_036701585.1 Microcoleus sp. POL10_C6
GATTTTAAATCACCCTAACCTTCCTTCAGTCTTGTCTTATGGTACTCTGGCTGCTTAAAAACTGTCCGGAGTATTGCGATAGTTGAGTTTTGCAATTTGAAGAAAGGACGCTCGTCCTCTCTTCAAGCTTTTTGTTAATTATAAAACGTGACATTATAGACAATTAGATGTAAAAGATGATACATAGAGTTGGACAAAAATCCATGAATTCACCAAAGTTTATCGCAATTACTTGTTCTACGATCCTAGCATTATCTGGAAATGCACTGTCTGCGATCGCACCAGAAACGCGATCGGGAAACAGCCCATTTCCCTGAAACTCTTGTGGGGGTGGGCATCCTGCCCGCCCCAAAGATAGAAATATGACTTTTATGAACTTAATTAATGAATTTAATGAATTGACTTTCACTTGGGCTTGTTTGATTATGTTAATAACATTAGCTGCAAATTAATTAAATATGAAATCATGAAAGAAACATCAGACAAGCTGGAACTGCGAGAGACGGCGGGATTTTGGATGAATCTATTCGTTGGGGGTAGTTTTTTGGCATTTGGTTTGCCTTTTGGTTGGTATTCCGGCAGTGTTTTCCTTTATTTATTTGCTGTAATTGGTTTGATGTTGGTGATATTCTCACAGATTGAGAGCGTTACATTTGATAAAAATCTCGGTCATCTGACTTTCAAGTGGGAACAACCACTCATTTTCAAAATCAAAGTGGTCAAACACCTGATTCAAGATATTTCAGGTGTGGAAATACAGAAGATTGAGGATAGTGAGAGTATTAAGTATCGTGTATGTCTGGTGCTGGAGTCAGGCAAGCGGTCTGTGCCTTTAACTTCATACTTCAGCACTGGTTTGGGAGACAAGCATAAAAAAGCCGAAGTCATTGCGACATTTCTGAATATCAAAAATTACGGTCTCGAAGGCTTTCCCAGACAACAAAATTCTAGCGAAGAACTTCAATGGGAGACTATAGAGGAGGAGATTGTCCACTGGGAAACTGCAATTAGAAGTGACTCCAATGATGCTGATTCTCACATCAGATTGGCATCGGCTTTGCTTAACCAAGACCAAATAAAAAACAAACAACAAGCAATAAGCCACCTAAAACAGGCAGAGGCTATTTTCAAAACTAAAGGCTATGACGAGGAAGCAATGCAGGTTTTCCAACTTTGGGGCGCGCTCTATTGGGGACTTCTGGGAAAGTGAGGTTTAGATGGAATTTTCTCTTCCCAGGCTCTGCTGGGAATACTTACCCCGAGGTTCGGCCTCCAAACACTATCAAAATAAGGAGAAAAAATCATGTATCAAGATACTAACAAAAGAAACAGCCCGCCGCCCATTTTTTTTATTATTGTACTCGGCTTAATTGGGTTTGGCGCATACAAGTTCCTTCCCGGTTTATTGAATGCCAAAAGTTCAAATACATCTACACCGACAACGAGCGCATCGGGAGCGATCGCAAGTCGCATCAGTTTAGGAAATCGGCTATTGGTAACATCCCAAACAACAGCAGAAAAAAAAGCCGGCGTTGAAGCTTTTGTCAATGGAGATTACCAAGCAGCCGTCAAAAAATTTCAGGATTCGCTGCAACAAAATCGCAACGATCCCGAAACGATTATTTATTTGAATAATGCCATTATTTATTTGAATAAGACCCCAGCCAGCAATGGTTCCCCCTTAAAAATTGCTGTCAGCGTCCCCATTGGTAGCAACCCCAATGTCGCGCAAGAAATCCTTCGAGGTGTCGCCCAAGCTCAGGATGAAGTCAATAATAGCGGTGGCATCAACGGTGCAAAACTGCAAGTAGAAATTGTCAACGATGACAACAGTCCAGAAGTGGTCAGAGATGTTGCAAAAGCATTAACAAACGATGCAAGTATACTAGCAGTAATTGGACACAATGCTAGCAACGCATCTCTCGAAGCTGCTCCGATATATCAGCAAGAAAAACTGGTAATGGTAACACCGACTAGCTTTGCCAATAATCTATCAGGATTTGGCAGCTACATATTTCGGACAGTACCCAATATTAGCGTCATGGCTGCTCCCTTAGCAGAATATGCAGTCAAAACAGCAGGCAAAACTAATATTGCTATTTGTTACGACTCCCAAGCACCGGATAATATATCATTTAAAGATGAATTTGTGGCATCTCTTACTGCTGCTGGCGGCAAATTAGTTCCCACTGTTTGCGACTTTTCACTCCCTTCTTTTAATGCGGAAAATGCCCTCGCCGATGCTGTCAGCAAAGGTGCACAAGGATTGATGGTAGCGCCCCACATCGATCGCATTGACCGTGCGATTTCTCTGGCTCGCATCAATCGAGGCAAATTGCCACTCTACGGCAGCACTACGCTCTACACCTTTCAAACTTTAAAAGACGGACAAAAAGACGTTGACGGGCTTGTTTTGCCCGTTCCCTGGCATCCTGAAACTAATCCCGGTAGCCGTTTCCCAGAAAATGCCCGCCAGCGTTGGGGAGGAATTGTGAATTGGCGAACAGCAACGAGTTTTGACGCGACTCAAGCTGTGATCGCTGGCTTGCGGCAAAGCAATACGCGGGAAGGATTGCAACAAGCACTCAGAAATGCGAGTTTTTCGACAGCAGGAGCAAGCGAGGATGTGAAGTTTTTGCCCACGGGCGATCGGGCTGGTAAGCCGATTTTAGTGCAAGTTAAACAAGGAGGAAGCACTGGCTATAACTTTGTCCCGCTGCGGTAAGTTTGTTAAGTGCGATCGCGCTCACATCTTGCACATTCTCAATCAGCCTTTCAGGGGCGGGCCGAATGCCCAACCCCTACTCCCCACAATAAAATTCCCTCTTTGTGGAACAGGCATCTTGCCTGTTTTTTAGCATGATTAAAATCTATTTTTCTGTTGAACTACCCAAATTTTTAAGATAAAATGAAATGAGTAGATTAAAGGAGAGCGTTGTGTATGATCGCGCCAGTTGAAACCAAAACCTACACCGCTGAGGAATATCTAGAATTAGAAATCAATTCTCAGGATCGGCATGAATTTATCAATGGGGAGATTGTTCTGATGGCTGGCGGCACACCGGATCACAATGAAATTACCACTAATTTAGTTGTTGCGCTGAAACTGGCGTTAAAAGGGAAACCATATCGGACTTTCAGTTCGGATCAGCGGCTTTGGGTTCCGCAGCTTAATAATTATACTTACCCGGATGTGATGGTGGTAGCGCGCCCGATCGAACTGCACTCTGGACGGACGGATACAATTACGAATCCGCTGCTAATTGCTGAGGTGCTGTCTAAAGGTACTAGAGCTTACGATCGAGATGAAAAGTTTGCTGCTTATCGCACTATTCCTAGTTTTAAGGAATATTTATTAATCGACCAATATCGGCTACAGGTGGAGCAATATTCTAAAACAGATGCGAATAAGTGGATTTTTTCGGAATATAGCTGTATGGGCGATAGGCTGACTTTAACCTCTATTCCTGTGGAGATTTCGCTGGCAGATTTGTATGAAAATATTGAGTTTGGTGAATAGGCGGACGCTTTTTTGTCAAATATCCCCAATAGTGGTAATATTCCCGTATATCGATCGGCTCTGATGGAGAACAGCCATCAGACGCAAGGGGGAAAGTTCGGTGCGAATCCGGCGCTGTCCCGCAACTGTAATGAGATCGTTGGATCTCTGAGTCAGGATGCCCGCCGATTTGTTTACAATCATGTTTTTCATCTGCGAGGTATGGATGATGGTGAGTTTATTATTTTTTTTATTATTGGATTGGGGTTTTTTAACCGCAGATATCAGCAGATAAACACAGATGAACGCTGATGTAATTCGATTTGTGTTCTGAAGGGTATCTTATTTTAAGGGAAATGAAAAGAAATGCGAGTTGAAGATAGTGTTTGGCAGGGTAGTTTTGGCTACTGGCAAAACTTGTTTATTCACCAAAATATTTTGCCGATCGGGCATACTGCTTGGAATGGTTTTTTGCATCGAGGACGAGGCTTGGTTGCTTGCAAAATCAATACTCCCATTAATGGCTCGGTGAATTGGAGTGTAGATACTATAAAGTACGATTTGCAATTTATTTCCGACTTGGAGGCAACCGTTTATTTACAGCAACTAGAAATAGAGGAAAATACTGTTTCCAATCTGCTGCAAATCATTGCTAGTTATGAACCCAAGGAAGCAATTATTTTTTTGTCGATCGCCAACGGTCACATTGATATCAATTTGTTGCAAAAGTTGGCAATTTCTCCTGTTGAGTGCTATGAACAAGTATGCAAGCGCTGGGAAGAATTTCAACTCTGCCCTAAATCCTAAAACTTACTAAAATTTCCGAATGCCGCAGCCAAAATCAATCGAAATTTCCAAAGTAACTCGCTACCAAAATGCAGCGCTTAATTACTATTTGGGCCTGACAGATTCGCCCTACCTTCACTACGGCTATTGGGAAACCCTACCTGTGCCCGCTGACGAACTAACGATCGCCCGATTGCGCCTCGCTCAGCAAGCTTATACTGTAAAACTGTTGGATGCAATCCCCAAAGGCACTCATACGATACTCGATGTGGGCTGCGGGATTGGCGGAAATGCGGCTTATTTGCTCGATCGAGGTTTTGCAGTCGAAGGGCTCGCACCCGATCCGTTTCAACAGCAGCGCTTTCTTAAGTGTACGGGCGATCGGGCAATCTTCCACCTCACGAGGTTTGAAGACTTCAAAGCAACCCATTTCTACGATCTTATTCTCTTTAGCGAAAGTAGCCAGTATATGTCGGCTGTTGATATTGCTAACGGTGCCGCCAAAATCCTCAATCAGGGTGGCTACGTTTTGCTGGCTGATATGCTACGATCTGATGCTAATTATAAAGAGGGAATGTTCTCTAATTGTCATGTTGTTACGGAACTTCATGCAGCATTAAAGCAGGCTGGATTCACTTTAGTAAAAACTGAGGATATTTCCGCCCATATTTTGCCAACAATCGATTTGTATGTAGATACTTTCCGCCGATATGGACTAAATACAATGATCTATGTTGCAGATTTGATTGCGATAACAGTTCCGCCCGTCCACAAATTCCTGCGCTGGATATTTCGCCGCTGGTTCAAGAAGTTGGTGGTTGAAGGATTGGAGGCAAGTCAACTTTTTGAGCAACATCTCTGTTATGAAATGCAACTTTGGCAGTTGTCAAAATCTGATCTAGGCTGACACAAATATAGCAATTCAATTCTACATCCTTTGTAATTTTCTTACTCCCTCCCCTTGATAAGGGGAGGGTTGGGGAGGGGTAAAAAGTTGACGACTGCTGCAAGGATTGCTATAGAATGGAAATCGGTAATCGGTAATTAGTAATCATTCATCGGTAATCGGTAATTGGAGGCAGAGCCTCCGGGTATTTATTCCCAGGCAGAGCCAGGGAACAAGGCTATAACAAATAACAAATATGTCTCAATGGATTCTCGAATTCGATCGCACTTCCTACTCCTATCCCTGCGGTTCGCGAGTGGCAATTCAGGGTTTAAATCTAAAAGTCCCCGCTGGCAAACGGTGCGGGCTGATCGGTCAAAATGGCTGTGGCAAAACCACCTTTTTTCTGTTAGCAAATGGCTTGTATCAACCGCAACAGGGAATCATTAGCTGGCAAGGTGAACCCTTTAGCTACGATCGCAAATCTTTGATGCAACTGCGCCAACAAATCGGACTCGTCTTTCAAAATCCCGAACATCAATTAGTAGCTTCGACGGTAGAAGAAGATATTTCCTATGGATTGTACAATTTAGGCTTGAGAGAATCCGAAATTGCTCAACAGGTGCAACAGGCGATCGAGCAATTCGATCTAAGCGAACTCACCCGCGAACCAATTCACAATCTCAGTTTGGGCCAGAAAAAGCGGGTTTCCATCGCCGATATCATGGTTCTCAAGCCCAAACTGCTGCTGCTAGATGAACCTACCGCCTATCTCGATCCGCGTCACACCCGACAACTGATCGGTTTACTTCAACAAATTCACAGCGCTGGAACCACTATCCTTTTAGCAAGTCACGACCTCGATTTCATCTACCGCTGGGCTGATTGGGTGTTTGTAATGGATCGAGGAAAATTGATTTTAGAAGGAACACCGGAAACCGTTTTTGCTCAGCGGGATGTGTTGGAACAATTGCAACTTGGCGTACCACTGGCGATCGAGCTAATGGAGCAAATAAGGGCGATCGTTGAGAGAGATGGTAGCTCAAAAGTAAAGACTTTTGAGCAGTGGCAACAACAGATTTTACAAGCGCGCCGGCTGCTTTAAAGATTAAGCAGTTGTGTCATCGGCCGGGACAGGAACTTCATAGCGCAACTCCGCGAAGGCATCTCCATAAACCTTCGCGGATAAAAGTCTTAGCGGGGGTGTTGTGATCGTGCGCGGTAGCAACGGTGCTCCGCTACCAAGTGTCACCGATGCAATTGACACAATTACCTCATCAAGCAACCCACGATCGTAAAATTGACCGACCAGATCGCCACCTCCTACAAGCCAAATATTCTTGTTTCCTGCCGCCGCGATCATCTCTTGATGGACAGGTAAGACATCCCCTTTCACAAATCGAATATCTGCACCCTCGATCGCAGGCATAGTCCGAGAGGTAAATACCCAAGCCGGTTGTTCATAAGGCCATGCTTGGGGATGATCGGCACCTTCATCCATCTGATGGGTCAGAATCCATTCATAAGTAGTTGCTCCCATTGCTACTGCCCCTACTTCGCGGAGGAAATTAGGATAGCTGTCTCCCGCCTCGCCGAACTGAAACAACCAATCGAGAGAGTTGTGTGAATCAGCAATAAAACCATCTAAGCTGGCGGAGGTGTAATATTGAGTTTTCATTAAAAGTAACCTCTAAAATGCCTTTACGGATTAAAAGACAAAACGCCTTCTATTGTAGAGCGTTCAAGCGTGCCTTGTCTATAATTTAAAAAAGTGAAAGATAGCGATCGCACTCTTCACCTTCATTTCCCGTTATTTGGTGAGGAGATGAACGGGTGACGAGGTGCGATCATCACCCTAATGGCTAGCAGCTTGGTGTAGTGGTGGCGATCGAGCTTATGGAGCAAATCAGGGCGATGTTTCCCCCAGACGATCTCTCAAAAATCCCCGCTTTCGAGCAATGGCAACAACAAATTTTACAAGCACGTCGGCTGCTTTAACGAGACTTAGATAATTGATAATTGGCGTTGCTGATTCACGGTATGAATCACCTTTGAGCTGAAGTTACAAAACTTACCCTCAAGCGGGTTTATAGCAATTGAGAAATCTTGAATTCATACCTCTATTCAGCAACGACTGGGGGGAAGTTCAGATTACACATTACCAATTAAAAATTGATTTAGGAAAAAGGCGATCGCCCCACTGCCGATCGGCACAGTGAGATTGTCAATTCCCAGCTTGGAAACCGACTCCAAAGTAGCAGCAACTAAAGCTACAACAGCCGACACAGCCCAAGTTTGCCAAACTGCGCCTTGAACCGCCAGCAAAATCAAACTGCTAACAGCAAAACTCACCAAATACATAGTTGCAGAACCTTCCCAACTCTTCTTAATTCCCCCAACTCGATAAATATGTTTGCCGTATTTCTGGCCGATGACAGCAGCCAATCCGTCGCCCCAAGTCATGACTAAAATGCCCAAAGCAGCGTACTCCTGATGTTGTAGCGGCCAAAACCAAGCTACGAGAACGCTGATACTAACAGCATAGAAAAAAGTCCCCAAACTCTTCCGGTTGATACTGTTAAGACTGGGCAAAATCGGAACTTGGTAAGAAATTAGGGCGATCGCACCTGCTAAAACCCCTGCCGAAACCCCCACCCAACCGGGTATTTCCAGCCACCACGCCAGCAAAATCACGTTCCCAGTACCGATGTGAACCACCTTCCGCGATACTTCCGGATCGACAGAAGTAAAGCGATTTAACCCCTCAGCTACCAATAAAATCAAGCCCAACCAGACTCCCACGAGGGAAATTTGCAGCCACACAGTCGGAATTTCAGAAAATATAGACACGATATTTAGGAAAAACTTATTTACATCAGGCACTCTTTACTACTTTAGTGGAAAGCGCGATCGCTCTGTTCAGTGTTGGGAGGATTTTCAACCGTCGCTACGGTATAATTTACTCGTTCTCCTGTGGTCGCTTTTGGAGACAAGGTGAGTTAGTCTAATCAAATTTAGTCGTTTGAAGTTTTGAGAGGCTCAGAGAATCTGATTACTATGCAGTATGTCTTAATTATTCATGAAGTAGAAAATTATGAAGCTTGGAAACAGGTATTCGAGCGTGCTGAAAGCATCCGAAAAGAAGCTGGCGAGCGCTCCTATCAGGTCTTGAAGTATGACAATGAACCAAACAAAATTGTTCATTTCTCCGCGTGGACATCAATCGCAGATGCTAGGGCGTTTTTTGAGTCGCCTAGACTGGTTAA
This sequence comes from Microcoleus sp. POL10_C6, assembly GCF_036701585.1. NCBI lineage: Bacteria > Bacillati > Cyanobacteriota > Cyanophyceae > Oscillatoriales > Microcoleaceae > Microcoleus > Microcoleus sp. POL10_C6. The sequence continues at coordinate 8,438 of NZ_JAUBRB010000069.1, forward strand.
AATTAGAGAAGAAGCCGGAGTTAAAGCTCCTGAGTTTATTTATCTCGACCAATTAGAGTCAGGAGTATTGTGAAAGACCTATTTGTATAATGTAAGTTGTTCAAACTATGTGATTATGTTTTGAGTATGTACGACGGTAGCTACTACCAGCTAATGGCAGAGTACAATTGCTGGATGAATCAAAATCTATATTCGGTCTGCTCGGCAATTCCTGATGAACAGCGCAAACAGGATATGGGTGCCTTTTTTAAGTCGATTCATGGCACTTTGAATCACTTACTGTATGGTGACAAAGCATGGATGGGTCGTTTCACTCTTCACCCATTTTCTGGTACCGTTATCGGTCAAGAACTGTATGCTGACTTTGAGGTTTTGAGAGCAGAACGGGAGACAACGGATCGGCAAATTATAGAATGGTCTAGACACCTTAATTCTGACTGGTTGAGTCAACCATTTGAGTACACAAGCAATGTAGATGGTAAATGCCGCGTGCTACCGACTTGGGTTTTGGTGACACATATGTTCAATCATCAAACTCACCATAGAGGGCAAATTACCACACTGCTCAAACAACTTGGCTACGACCCAGGCGTTACAGATATTCCGTGGCTACCCGCTATATCAATCGGATAATTTCAGGTTGGATAGCTACACGCCTGAAGACTCGGCGGTTAAAACCTAGTCTACACTTGCCTCTCGTCCCAGCAGAGGAGACTGAAGAAAATCAAGAATTCATATCAATTCCGGTTGCACGAGCGAGATGATTGTTGACTGTTGACTGTTGGCCGTTGACTAAAATTATGCTTTCGGGACAACTGACTGTTTGGACACTTGAACAATACTGATACAACCGGAAACGAGATGAAACGATCATCGAGCCATAGAAATAGCAGGAGAAACTGGCACTCCTGCTAAACCACTACTATTTGGGCGAATTCGCGCCTTGTTACGCCGGCACTCCCAAGGGGATGCCTTTGTTGTCAACCACAGCGACGGCTTGTCGCAAGGCTGCGGTACGATCGCTCATGACATGCTCTGGCGCGATCAGATCCAACAATCCCAACTTCTGCAAGCGCTGCTGAATTTTCTCGCTGGCACCGACGATGTAAACCTGCAAACCCTTATCGCAGGCATCGCGAATCGCATTTTCGATCGCCAGCGAAGCCGTCACTCCCAGCATGGGCACAGCACTCAAATCCATCACCAAAGCATCCGCATCCTTCATAGCATTGTGTTCGCGGGAGATCGCCTTCGACAACCCAAAAATCATCGGGCCGCTCAAGCAGAACAGCAACACGCGCCCCCTACCCCGATCCAAGAGTTGCTTCTCCTCCTGACTGAGGAGAACCTCATCATCCGTATCGGAAATCAGCTTCACTCCTGCAGACTGCAAACTACTCAACCGTTCGATCGTCAGGATATTGGCAATAAAGACGCCCACACCCACCGCGACAATCAGATCCACAAACACAGTCAAAAACAGCACCCCGTACATGATCAGGGAACCCTTAACAGATACTTTGTGCGATCGTTTCAGGAAACTCCAGTCAAGAATATCAATCCCCACCTTCAGCGCAATCCCCGCCAACACCGCCATCGGAATCGGTTCAGTTAACTTCGCCGCCCCCAAAACCACCACCAGCAACACCAACGCCCGAGTTAAACCCGACAACGCCGAAGTCGCGCCTGTTTGGATATTGACCACAGTTCCCATCGTTGCCCCGGCGCCCGGTAAGCCACCGCAGATCCCCGATACGATGTTGCCAATTCCTTGACCGATCAACTCCTTATCGGACTTGTGCTCGGTCCGCGTTAGACTGTCCGCCACCACTGCCGTCAGCAAGGTATCGATACAGCCCAGCATCCCCAGCATCACCGCATCCACAAACATCACCGTGATTTGACCGGCGGAAAAAGTCGGCAATTGCAAGGGGGGCAGTCCCACCGGAATTTCGCCAATCCGGCGAATCTCCGCGCCCTGGAACACAGTCATGGAAATTACCGTGCCGACAATCAGCGCTATCAATTGCGGGGGTACGATTTTCTTCACCTGTTTGGGCATCAGGAAAATAATTGCCACCGTCAAGGCACCCAGAATTGCTTCCGGCGGATTTATGTTCGCTAGCAACTGCGGAATTGCTAAAAAAGTGCCCAAAACACCGCCCTTGGGCGGGGCTTGACCCAGAAAGGGTGCAATTTGCAGAATGATCAAAATCACGCCAATTCCCGACATAAAGCCGGAAATCACGCTGTAGGGCATCAGGGTGATGTATTTCCCTAGCTTGAAAATACCAAAGATGATTTGACACAACCCCGCCAGCATCACAACGGTAAACGCCATTGCTAGCCCTTGTTCGGGATTGCTGGCGGTGAGGGATGCGACGATCGCAGTCATCACCACAGTCATCGGCCCGGTGGGTTCAGAAATCAGTGTTGGGGTGCCACCAAACAGCGCCGCAAAGAAGCCAACGCAAATGGCACCGTACAGTCCCCCGATCGGCCCGACTCCGGAAGCGACCCCGAAGGCGAGGGCCAGGGGCAGCGAGACGATGGCAGCCGTGACACCGCCGAAGATGTCGCCCTTGAGATTATTAAAACGAATCTGATTAGTTATTGACATGAGTGGTGCATTAATAAACTAGACAGAATTTAACAATGCTGACTTTGATCCCTTTACCCAGTGTCTGGGCAAAAGTTTTCCCTAATCGCCTGACAGATAGCACAAGCAGGGCAGACCCAAGGAAAGGTCTGTACTTGTGCCCGATCGATGTCAAACTCGTAAATACTTAATTTTTTAGTATTTCTTAATTTCTTAATTTAATGTAAAACGTGTCCGATCGAATTTTTATTTTTTGCTGCCGACTCTCGGAACAATCCCCCGCAAGTTCCTGCTCTAGCCAAATCTGAACCAATCTCAAGGCCAGACAAAACCCCGTACTCTTATTAAAATTAATATATGAGCCGCTGCTGATAATTAATAACTCTTATTGATGGTTATTTCATCAACTCTCGCACAAACTCAAACGCCCTTGGACGCAACTCGACGGGCAGCAGCGACAATCCCAAACCAGCCCACATTTTCGCATCAGAAACCGACTTTCCAGCCCGCACCATCGATCGCCCTTTTGCAGTTTCACCCACCTCAATCAGTCGCAAACCTAGCGCTAATTGAGTTTCGGCAATCCTTTTGAGCCTGACTGTTTCCAACTTCTCCGACTCAAACTCGTACCCGGTCAAATAGCGCAATTTATCGCTTAAATACGGAATTGCCCGATCGACTCCTTGCTGTCCTGCATGAACTCGATACTCCATCAACAGCTCCGGCAAGTAGTAGCACTTTTTGCCCGCAATCGCAAGTCTCACAAACAAATCGTTATCTTCGCAATTTTGCAAATTCGGCCGCAGAAATCCGACTTCTTCCAGCGCGCGGCGTCGAAACAAAGTCGCCCCTATTTGCAAACTCTGTCTCAGAAACACTGCAGGGAGCAAATCTTCAATAATTCCCGGCGATAATTCGGTGCGGCCCCACCGCTGCGAATTGAGTTTCGTCTGGTTTTCGTCAATATAATTGTTAATGTCGATCACCCAGTGATCGGTACTGACAAAATCGATGCTGGGGTCTTTATCTAAAATAGCCGATGTCCGCTCTAGAAATTGCGCGCTCAGGCGATCGTCATCGTCAAACTTGATAAAATATTTGCCCCTTGCCGCCGCAAAGCCCGATCGCATATTATTACTCTTGCCGATATTCTGCGGGTGGCGAATGTAGCGAATCCCGCGATCGACAAATTCCGACATCAACAGAGGAGTGCTGTCAGTAGAACCGTCATCACAGATAATTAATTCAAAATCTGTATAAGTTTGAGCGAGCACGCTGGCGATCGCACTTGCCAACAAATGCACTCGATTGTAAGTAGGAATGCAAACGCTAATTTTCGGCACTACGACTATTGTCAATTTTAAATTGTGGAAAAAATTCGCACTTCAGTCTAGGAAAATAAACCACCAATGCCCAATGCCCTGTTTGGCCAATGTATTTTAACTCAAACGAGCCGTACACTCCAGAATTAACTTTTGATTCACCAAAGCAAAAGGTTGAATTTCCAAAGCGCGACGAAAAGCTTGAATAGCATTTAGGTATTCTCCCAAGGCAGCGTAGCACAAACCCAGGCCGTGCAACGCCCCAAAATGCACCGGGTTGAGTTTGAGGACAATTTCGCAGTCGTCGATCGACTTTTTATAATTTCCTTGAGTATAGTGAAGTACGGCGCGTCGGTTCCAAGCTTCCGCAAAATCCGGCGCTTCCGCAATCAATTTCGTCAGCAAATCCAAAGCGTGGTGAACATCGCCTGCATCCAGCGAAACTTGCGATCGCCTGAGAATTTGCATCCCATAGTCACCCTTCTGGTTAAACCAAGTGCGCCAGAGTTCTGTAGTTGCCCGATCGCGAACACTTTCGTCGGGCTTTTTCAAGTCTTCGAGCAGCGCCTTAACAGATAATTCGTCCATAGGTGAGAAGATTGTTAAAAAGATTTTATCAATCAATTTTATCGCGCAAGCGGCAACTTTATTTATTCCACATCCCATGAAGATTTTGATGCTTTCCTCGACTTTTCCCTATCCACCCAGCCGCGGAGGAACTCAGGTAAGGACGTTTAATTTATTACAATACTTGAGCCGGCGACATGATGTAATTCTCGGCACTGTACGATCGCCCGATGTCACCGATGCACAAATCGACGCATTGCGCCAGCAAGTTGCAGAATTGGCAGTTTTTCCCCATCCGCAGACACCCCCCCAACCCCCCCTTGCTAAGGGGGGGCTAAGACTCCAGCAGGAGACTGAGGAAGGATTTTTACCTCCCCCCCTTAACAAGGGGGAGACTGAGGGGGGGTTCTCTGAAATAATAGGAAAATTCCACAGATTCAGTCGATTTTTGTTGTCCGGGACACCTCCAAACGTACTCTCAAGCTACTCCCAAGCAATGCAGAATTGGGCCGACGAATTGGTAACAGCAGGCAAATGCGATGCTGTCACCTGCGAACACAGCGTTAACGAGATTTACGTGCGTCCAGAATGGCGGCAAAAACTGCTGACAGTGGCAAACATTCACAGTTCCGTTTGGGGAACTTGCAGGGAAATGTTAGCAACCGGCACCTCCGAAAAACCCCTGCGCGATCGACTAAATTTACCGCTACTCGCCCGCTACGAAAAACGCTACTGTTCCAAATTCTCCCGCATTGTTGCGACAACATCCACAGACAGAGAGCAACTCCTCGAATTACTGTTGCCTCCGGTTCGAGTGCGAGGAAAACAAGATTTTTTTGTACCTCCCATAGATGTAATTCCTAACGGCGTGGATTTAACTCAATTTCCCTATAGGCCGATCGATCCGGGAGGACACACCTTAATTTTTGCAGGCGCAATGAACAATTTGCCCAATATTGACGCGGCGCGGTTTCTCAGTTTGCAAATACTGCCACCTTTGCAGCAGCGCTATCCTGATGCTACCCTCACCCTAGTAGGGGCTTCGCCAGTCCCGGAAGTGATCGCCTTGGGGGAACTTCCGGGAATTCAAGTAGTAGGTCGGGTGCAAAGGGTGGCAGAATATTTGCATCAAGCTGCTGTTTGTGTGGTGCCGATGCGGATTGGTTTTGGGATTAAAAATAAAACTTTGGAGGCGATGGCTGCGGGAACTCCCGTGGTTGCTAGCGATCGAGGTTTGGAGGGTTTAGCCGTCGATGGCGGCCCACAACTGATAAGAGCCTTGCGGGCCAACAAAGTTCAAGAGTACGTTGAGGCGATCGCTAGTTTGTTTGAAAATCAGCAGCTAAGACAGGAGATCTCTGTCAGCGCTCGATCGCTCGTTGACAGCCAATACACTTGGGATATCATAGGTCGGCAGTACGATCGGCTATTGCAATTTTAAACTCTAAATTCTAAAATCTGAATTCTAAAATGGCATGATGGAACACAAAATTAACCCCTCAAAAAATCGAGCCAAACCCCCAGAAAATCCCAAAGTTGCTCCTCCTCCGACAAGACGCCGGCGCCAAACCCGACGCCCCAAAAATCTTCAAGAGTCCCAGCGTCCAATACCTACTCCCCGAACTCGCGCCAGATATCCCTGGAAAAGACTGATAACTAATTTGACAGCCCTCAGCGTCTTGTGTGGCTGTGCAGCTTTAATGGGAGGCGGCGCTTGGCTGAGTTATCAGCTAATTGTCGATCCCAATGGCAACAAGTTGATCTCTCAGTTTGTGCCGGAATGGTCGCGCCTGCATACAGGTAGTAGAGATTCGATCCAAACTCTCGATCAAATCAAAGCCAGCATCCGCAAATTGGGATTCGTAACCGGAGAAGCCCTGCCGCTTCCCGTCGATCAATCCCGCGATAATTCTATTTCCGATTTGCTATTGCCGGTAATGGTAGAAAGAACTGTTAAGGCTTCTACTGTTTGCAAAAATCCTTGTCGTCAAATTGTCGAACTTCGGGTGTACAAGCGGGTGCAGCTTCCCGATCGCAGTTCCGATAAAGAGCAGTATTTTCAGCTAGCAAGTTCTGTGAATCTAGAAGGCCCTGCGGAATCTTTTGTCATTGCTTCTTTAGCTGACTCTACATCTAACAATCAAGCCTCCAATCAGTCCCTACCCCTAACAGAACTGCGGCGATTTGACGGAAAGCCCCCCGCCTCCGGCATTTGGTTTAATGTCAGTGGTCAACTAAAGCAGGGCGAAAAGAAAATTCCCTACGGACAAGTCGTTCGCTACAACCCCAGCCAAAATCATTTAATGCCACTGTTGGAGTGGGCGAGTGCGGCCGGACAACCGCCGAATTGGCAGCAAATTGTTAAGGGCGAAAACCCGCAGTTGGCGATCGACCAAACAGTTGGTTTAGAGCCACAATTTACCCTTTATCAAATTGGCCCGCGCAAATTTTTGCCCAACCCAGTTCAGTTAACCGCGATTTCTTTAGAAGAATTTGCCTTCAATGACGAGACTTACAAAAATGGGCTGCGACTTGCCAAAAGCGGCCTGTGGTCTCCAGCATTAAATGTCATGCGTGTGGCGAAGGGGAAAGCTGGCAAAAATTGGCCTGCAGTCGCGCAAGCTCAGCTAGAAACGATCGAATTTCACGCTAAAATTACTCGGGCTCAGGCGATCGCATCTTGGGCCAGTCCCGGTCAACAAGTTCTCGCAGAATTGATCGACGGCCGCTGGACCGAAGCTTTGCAAGTATTTGAAGCCGATCCGAGTAACAGTCACGAAATAGCCACAACCCTCAAAAATGACAGCGGGCGGATCTGGAACCGCATCGACGCCGCCTTGAGAGTGAATGCCGCTGACGCCGATGTCAAGGCTTGGGGCGCCCTGATTGTAGCGTCTCAAGACGGAACTCGTGAGGCGATGAATTGGCTCGACCAGCAATCAGATACTGACAGCGAAACCAGAACTCGAATTCGGAATTTGGTCAACAAACTTCAGGAAGCAGTTTCTCAGGCGGAAAGTTTAGAAGACCACAAGAGTCAAATTATGGGTTCTGCTACTTTAATTAACAGTGTCAATCCCGCTGAGTGGCTGGAACCAGAACCGAACAATGAGTTAAAATTGGCAGGAGAACAAGTTTGGTATCAGGTGCAGGTAGCGAGTTTTTACGATGGTAGTCGCTGGGTTAATTCGCCATTTTCTGATGTAGAAGTGAGTTCTTTTCCTGCTACTCAAGTCAAGTGGCTCTGGGGGCGGCTAGGATTACAGGCTGACCCCAAGATTAAAATTGAGGTAGCGATGGCTAACGGTCAACAAAGAGTTGCTGTAGGAACGGTGAAAGCAGTGCAGATTCAAGACGGAAGTCTGCGCTTGCTGGCGGCGGTTGACAAGCGATCGTAATCTGGCAGAAAGCATTCGGCAGATAGAACAGTCCCGGAGGCACTCTTGACACAAAGAAACCGGGTTTTTTTACCGTTTCTGCCGATTGCAACAGAAGTATTTTCGTAAAAAAACCCCGTTTCCTGGCACCCATGCGTCCAAAACTAGGAAAAAGGAAAATGCTTTCTTCTCCCCCTCCCGCAACTCATCGAGAAGCGCAATCTCAAAACTCTTCCCCTTGCCACTTATCGCTCTTGAACAACAATGCAGACAAAAATTTTGTTAATTAAATTAACACAAGTTGCACACAAAAAACCCAGAACTCTCAAATCGCGCCTTTTTTAGAGAGTGCTGCAATCATCTGGCGTTTGACTGCTTTAGCCCAAAGCTCAAACTCCAAACTGTTGATATTGTTAATTTTCACTTCCTCAACAGGCTGAGTTGGGGCTTCTTTCTGTGCTGTAGTCTCCATTGTTTTTTCCTCGTACAAAAATTGTTAGTAGTCGATCGCAAACGGTTAACGTCATACATCTATTTTATGAATTAATTCCTGCGATTAATTACACTAAAGGCAGAGATTTTAACCATAAAATGCAGTAAATACATTGAGATAATGCAATTTACGAATATAATGTAAGAAAATCCTACAACCATTGCTGTATATAGGCTTTCCCTGACATTAAAATCTTACAATTTACATTGTTTGGCACTATCAAACCAATAGTTATGTTAGTAAAATTATTTTTAAATGAATGTATTGACATATACAGCCCAAAATCATTTTGTTGAATTCACATAGTGCCGTAAAGTCGATCGCCCGCATCTCCCAGTCCGGGTACAATATAGCCGTGCTCGTCCAAACACTCGTCAACAGCAGCCGTATAAATCTGCACGTCAGGGTGTTGTTCGTGAAAGTGCCCCACTCCCTCCGGCGCTGCCAGTAAGCACAAAAATTTAATAGACTTCGGATTAACTTCTTTCAGCCTATCCACTGCCGCCACTGCTGAATTACCAGTAGCCAGCATCGGATCGACAATTAAAACATCTCGCTGTTCGATATCCTGGGGAACTTTGAAATAATATTCAATCACCATCCGAGTTGTCGGATCGCGGTACAAACCAATATGTCCTACCCTCGCAGACGGAATCAGCTCTAAAATACTATCTAACAGTCCCTGACCAGCGCGCATAATCGAAATAATTACAATTTTCTTTTCTGCCGCCAGCACCGGTGCATTCATTTTGGCGATCGGCGTTTCTATGAGTTCGTATTTTAGCGGCAAATCTCGCGTCACTTCATAGGCTAGCAGCAGTCCAATCTCTTTCAGCAATTGGCGAAATTTGGCCGTGCTCGTTTGAGTTTGCCGCATCAGAGTTAACTTGTGCTGTATCAAAGGATGGTCAATGACAGTAACTTTAGGACTCATTTTTTTGAATAATTAATTAGCTTTATTCTAACTTATCAGCCATCAACGCCTTCTTGACGAAAAAAAAATCGGTTTCTGTGACCCCTGCATCCAGGACTACTTATATCAAACCTGTATTGAAAACAGGAATACCGCGCGAATAAAATTCGCTTCTACACTTGCCTTTTTTCCGCGCAGCGCGACACTAAATATGCGAGGTTTGAAAATACACAAATATGTCATTCTCTCGTTTCCTCTCCTTCCGGCCCTCTGCCTGGGAACGCACATCCGGGGACAAAAGCCTCCCGACTGGTCTCGCTCGCTTTCTCGCGAGCCGTCTAAGCCTGTTAACACAGATCCGGAGTTTCGCACCGAAATCTTCCGGAACTTTTAGGAGCAGACATGAATCATAGAAAGTATCAGCAGAAAACCTATTTTTTCGATTAATTCACTAATTGAAAAAACCTGATAAGGAACTTCACATAAGGTCATAAGCTTGGCTGTAATGGCTTTTCATCTTTCCACATGAAAGCGGTTATATCCCCGTCTAAAAAACATTACCTAAATTCAGTTCCAATTTTTTAGGGTGCTCCTAACACACAACTTTACTTATGAAGTAAGGAGAACATCCATGAAGTTTGTAAAACTATTGCTAGCTACGGCATTAATCACTGCTTCTATCAGCCCCGCCTTGGCTAATCCTGCCGTTCAAATTTTAGGTGCAAGCTACGGCGGTAGCGGTTGCCCAGATCGCTCCGCCAGCGTCAGCGTCAGCCCAGACGGTCAAGAACTGACCATCCTATTTGACAAGTTTGCAGCCCTGGGAAATGTCTCAGCAGAAAGCCGAAAAAGCTGCAATCTGAGCATTCCCATCAAAGTACCCCAAGGCTTCCAAATTTCTATCTACGATGCTGATTATCGCGGCTACGTGGCTCCTAAAACCACAGGCAACCTGCGAGCAGAATACTTTTTCGCTGGAACCCGCGGCCCCATTTTTAATCGGAATCTCAGCGGCGAAACTAACTACAATGTTCGAGATAGCTTAGCCACTTTAGCTAATGTTTGGTCTCGCTGTGGTGACAGTGTAAATATGAGAGTAAATGCTGCAATGACAGCCCGCGGTGCCGGCATGGCCACCGTTGACTCCTTCGATTTGGCTCATCGCGGTTTAGTTTATCACGTCAAATATCGCACTTGTCGCTAAGCAGCTTGTTGGGAGTGTAGTGTGAGGTATTGTTTTCAGGTTTAAATTTTGAATTTTAAGTTGGAAGAGGGAATAATTTTCCCTCTTCCTTCTTGCTTCTTCCCTCTTGCTTCTTCCCTCTTCTTGACATCCGTTACGCCTGATATCTTGCACCATTATCGAGAACAGGCAAGATGCCTGTTCCACAAGAAAATTTATATTGTGTGGAACAGGCATCTTGCCTGTTCATAAAAAGCTAATTGAGAATGGTGCAACATATGAGTTACATCCGTTACATCCGTTATAAAATCCGTTGCCGAACTTCCCTCTTCCCTCTTCCCTCTTCCCTCTTCCTGACATCCGTTACATCCGTTACATCCGTTACATAATCCGTTGCCGAACTTCCTTCTTCCTGACATCCGTTACATCCGTTACAGAATCCGTTGCCGAACTTCCTTCTTCCCTTTAAAAGACCGTCCCGTCACTTTCAATCTGAATTGGCGGCACTCCACCAGCCCTCAATTCCCCCGCAATTTTCCGCCCCGCCGCCCAAGTTCCTCCTTGCAAAATCTTCACCAGCGGCAATTCTGTCTCATTCAAATGCAGCTTTTCTCGAATAGCTGCGGCAATTTTATCTAAAAGATTCACAGTCAGCGATCGCCATTCTACTATAACTTCCGAACCAGGCAAGTAACTCTGCTCAAAAATAGCCGAATCTTTTGCCCGCAGCAGCCCGATATCCAAACATAAACCGCCGTTGCGGTACTCCGGTAATCCCGTTAACTCATCCAATCCCGCGACTTCTAAACCAAGTTCTTGCAGCGGTTCCAACAGCGAATAAGTCAACCACTGCGACAGTTTGTGAAACGGCACGAATTCATCTCCCAGATTTTCTCCTGTTAAAGCCGGATGCCGCCAAACATCGCCTAAATTAACGCCACCAATTGCATATCTTCCCGGCCAAATTTCCCCAAAACCTGTCAAAACAGCGCTCAATACTTCAGAAGCATTCACAGTTTTGCCTCTCGAAACCCCACTGTTGAGCAAGTATGTTGCCAAATTGCCTGGACGCGGGTTTTCGCTGCCAAATAATAATGGATGCTGGCAAATCGCATTTCCCAAACGCTGCAGTAATTCTAATCTGCCTGTTAAACCAACTAGCGGATTGTCTCGACTTACCTGAAATCCAGCAGCTAAGGTTTCTAGTTTTAATTGAGAAAGCCCCCGATAATCAGCTTGCCAAGGAAAATCGGGATTGCTGGAAAAAACACCTTGACAAAACATCCGCAAGCTGGCTATTGCTAACCCTTCAGAACGGCGGTAAACCTGCCCGGTTTCTGGTTCACAATACTGCCAATCTGCACCAGCACCGGCATCGAGCAAAACGCTGACAATTGCTAAATCAAATTTTATCTTAGCTTTTTCAACCGGTGCAAATTCTGCTAAAGCTGCATCTAATTCGGGGAGTCGCGACAAGTTGCCAGCTTCAAAATGTCGCCAGCGACTGTGAAAGGGAATGTTAAAATCGGGATAGTGTTGGCGCGTTGTCTCAATTACATAATTTGCTGCTTTGTCGAGTTGGGATAAATCGACGCGGAAGTAGCGAAGTTTGTCTTGGCTGGCTAAATCAAAAAGCCGATCGCACTTTTGGCGAATAGCAGCCGGCGTTCTCAGATATTCTACAATCTCAAGTTCAATATTGTGCAACTTCATACAACCAAACAGCGGTAAACATCGTTTTCTTGAAAAAAGTCAAACTGACTGTAATCTAAAAGATTATCTAAAATCGCATTTTTATCGATTTTGATCAGCTTATATTCCCACTTCGACCCACTGACTTCGCGTTTTATTTGATCGGAAACTATCACCGAGTTTTTTTCTTTCCCCGGAGATAGTATTTTACTTAAATCTTCCAGCCTGTCGGCTATGTGAATATCTTTTCCGTAAGTGCAAGACCTAAATATATATAGATTTCCTTTCGCAACTCCCACGGACAAGCCACAAGGTATTTGATTGGCGTCAATAAAAAGTTTCCAATTCTCGCACAGACTTTCCATTGCCGCTAAGGCTGAGTGAGCTTCCGGGAAAGTCAACAAATGCGAATCCCCAACAATACTGCGAATTGTGCCACCGTATTCTTCACAAATTGTTTTTTCAAAAGTATCAAAGTTGGTGAGCAAATATTCCACATCTTTGATAGAATTAGATTCTTGATAAGCAATAAAACCTCTCAAATCTGCTTTAATTATTGCTTGATTCTTGATGATTCGCGTTTTGTAACTTTGGTCAACTTTGTATACTTTTTCAGGTTCGCTCATCCCTTTCAAAGAAAACTCGTTGACAAAAGACGTTTGCACTTCTGCTTTGTTGAGCGCCAGCCAGGCTGCTTGGGACAAATATATTTCATCCGGCGGAGTTACGGATTCTATGCGCGCTGTTAAATTCACCGTATCGCCAAAGATATCTTTATCTTGATGCAAGACATCTCCTAATGTAATAGACACGCGAATAGCCAATCGTTCGTCGTTCGCCTTGCTAGATTGTTGCGCTCTCAATTCTTGCTGCATTTCTATGGCTGCTACCGCCGCTGCTGTGACGCTGGGAAAAATTATCCAAAATGAATCACCTTCCCCTTTGATCACGCTGCCTTCATTTCTGGCGCTAATATCTGAAACAAAAGTTTTATGCTCGTTTAACAAACTACTTAAGTCCGACTGAGATAATTTTTTGACTCTGGCGGTATATCCACAAATATCTGTTTTTACGATCACACTAGAACGCAAATTAGCCATAACCTACCCTGACTGATCAAAAACCAGCAATAAATTTCATTTAGCAAAGACGCGATTGTTCGCGTCCCATCGGTCGCGTCTTTGCCCTCTTAATCTCCTAAATCGCGTCCGATCGCTTCTGCAAGAATTGTAGCATCTGGCACAGGGTCAGGCGTGTAGTAGCCGGCGGCTTTTTTGGCGACGATTTCGACTTGTGCATCTGCGGGAATCCAATCTTCAGGAATAGGGATGCGATCGACCACCTGAATGCCAGAATTGATAATCGCATTGTATTTCATATCGCTCATCGAAACTAAACTGTCTATTCGAGAGATCCCCAACCAGTGCAGCACGTCTGGCATTAGTTCTTGAAACCGCATATCTTGAACTCCCGCCACACATTCAGTGCGTGTAAAATAGGCATTAGCGCGATCGCCGCCTTCCTGCCGTTTTCTGGCATTGTACACCAAAAACTTAGTCACTTCCCCCAAAGCTCTCCCTTCCTTACGGAAGTAAACAATTACCCCAGAACCGCCTGATTGTGCCGTTTGGATGCAAATTTCCATCCCGTGTACCAAATAAGGGCGACAAGTGCAGATATCGGAACTGAAGACATCAGAACCGTTGCATTCGTCGTGTACCCGTACCGCCAACTGCTTATCCGGGTCAGAAATATTCGCGACATCGCCAATAATATAAACCGTAGTTCCGCCAATTGGTGGCAAGAAAACGTGTAAGTCTGGCCGGGTCACTAAATCCGAGAACATTCCCCCTGTTTGCTCGAACAGGACACGGCGGAGAACGCTTTCTTGAGCCCCAATCCGCCGAGCAATTCCCGGCAAATACCACACCGGATCGATCGCAACTTTAGTTACTGCTAAATTGCCACCTGCTTTGACTATTTTGCCATCAATTTGCACTCGCCCCTTAGCGATGGCATCTTGCAATTCCGGCATATTAATGTGAGCTTTAGTGACAGCAATTGTCGGTCGAATATCATATCCCTGCTGGATAAATGAAGTATAAACTTCGCTGACCAAACCCCCAAAGGGATCGAGAGAAACAATCAAATTGCGATCGCCCCAACTCGCGTGCGGCCCGATGTGTGCGGCCGGAGAGGTGTTGGTAAAATCGGGGCGGTGATCTGCTTGGAGTGCGCCGGAAGCAACTGCTAGCGCGCGATAAACAGAGTAGGAACCCGAATGAGTGCCGATCGCATTCCGGTGAGACGATTTGGTAAGGCTGCCAATCACAGGCCCCCGTTTCAGCGGATCGATTTCTCCCCAGTGGATGGGATGAGGTTTTGTGCCGGATCTGTCGGGATGGGATGTTAAAACTATATGCTTGGGTTTTGACACAGTTGTTTTTGGCTCTTACTATGGATGCTGCTGTTAGTTGAAAGTGAAATTGCAATTTGAAGCAGTGATTTATGATACCAACAGTACACACCTCCAGGGTTGAAACAATCGCGCTACCCACACACAACCTTTTCTCAGCTTGGGTTTCACGATAACAGGAGGTTTTCGTCGGATTTGATATAAGTCCAGAGTTCAATCTTTCCCAGTATAGCCAACACCAAAGCCAGCACAACTGCCAAACGCCAACTTTGAAGTTTTAAGATATGTGCGAGAAAAAAAGATTTGAGATTCTGAGCCGCCGACGTGCACTCAATCTCAAATCTCAAATCTCAAATCAAATACTTTTGGTAAAAACGTCTTAATCCAGGCTTTGAGGGTGACAGAATTCCATTATAATTCCCTCACCTTCGCCGCGCGAGTCCAATTCCTTCGCCATGCGATCAACACGTTCTTCAGAAAGGAAGAAGCGGGTAACTTTGTGCGGTACAAACCACCGATAGCGCAGCCACAAACAGATAGAGTAACGAAGGCTATCCGGCAAAGAGTATGTGTAATTTCGCTGAATTGCCAAACCTGCCTTTTCGCCGGCTAGAGCCAAGGTTTTTGGAGTGTAACCGATCAGATTGTAAGGATAATCGGTGCTGTGCCAGCGCCAGCCCAGTTGCCGCGCGTATGGGCTGTCTGCGTTCGGTACAGCCACCCAAATGTAACCGTTTGGAGCCAGCAATTGCCTCATGCAGTCGAGTGTTTCTGCAGGCAAAGGCGTTGCTCCCAAAACGTGTGAACAGAGTATGACATCAAACTTTTCGTCAGTACCTTTTTCTGCAACGTATTCTTCTACAGTGCCAGTGAAAACATCGATACCGCATTCCCTGGCTGCTGCTGCTGCTGAGGAGCTAGGCTCAATTCCTGCCACCTCAACTCCGAGTTTTTTGAAGACTTGGATAATGGAACCTCCCCCGCATCCTACGTCTAACAGCCGCTTGCCTACAGGGATAGGAATGTGTCGGTATTCATTGAGTTTTTTGGCTTCTTTTACTACGTCTTCTTCGTCTGGTACGTAAGTATTGTAGCACTGCCAGCCCTCGGGGTAATAATCGCTCAGTTCATCCCATGTCGGGCGGGGATTTACGAATACTAAGCCACAATCTTCGCATCCGTAAACTGACCATTTAGGAGCCTCTTTAGGGTGGCGTGCTGTCCCCGCTGTGTACAGGAAGCTGATTTTTTGGGAGCTGCAAACTGGGCAATTTGTAAATTTTTGCATGGTTCAGTTTCACGATTTGTACAGTTGCTAAGGGCAGTGGAACGACCACAATTTATTACCATTAGCTGAGCTGGTAGAGTACACCCATGCAAGCAGATCGAAAACTAGGTTTATTGGCAAATCAGTGTTTGTAGATGCTCGGCTTGTTGGCGCTCGACCCCCGATCGATCGGCGCTGTACAATTTTATGTCTAAATGGTTAGACTGAGAAGGTAGCATTTGTTACCGATAAGAAAACTGACGATCAACAGACAATGATTGTCGGTAGCGTTTTTGCTGTTGCGCTAAATTCTTAGGAAAATACTAACTCACAAAATTAATGTTGCCAAGTACATCTAATTATTTGCTCAAAAATGCTCGCGTGCCCGCGTCTCTTCTAGAGATGAAATCGATCGCGCCCTCAGCTTCTACTGTGGCGACAACGGGGAGTGAGAACAATTTTTGTTTGGTGGATTTGGAAATTGCAGCAGGGACGATCACCCACATTACTCCAGCAGGTACAAAACCTGTATCCTCCTCTGGAGATATCCCAGTTATAGATTTGCAGGGCGGCTTAGTTTGGCCTTGTTTTGTGGATATGCACACCCATTTAGACAAAGGTCACATTTGGGAACGATCGCCCAATCCCGATGGAACTTTTGCCAGCGCGATCGAAGCGGTAGGCGCTGACGCTCAAAAAAACTGGAATGCAGACGATGTTTACCGGCGAATGGAGTTCGGACTAAAGTGCAGCTACGCCCACGGAACCAAGGCTATCCGCACTCACATCGACAGCGCGGGCGAACAGGGAACTGTTAGTTTGGGAGTATTGGAAGCGCTGCAAGCCGAATGGGGCGATCGGATGATCTTACAACCAGCTTCTTTGGTTTCCCTCGACTATTACCTGACACCCGCAGGCGAAAAACTAGCCGATCGCATAGCCGAAATCGGCGGTATACTCGGTGGCGTCGCCTATATGAATCCCGACTTAGACAAACAACTCGATCGAGTTTTTGCCTTAGCCAAAGAACGAAATTTAAACCTCGACTTCCACACCGACGAAAACGACGATCCAGAATCAACAACACTGCGGGAAGTCGCAAAAACCGCCATCCGCCATGAATTTGGGGGTCAAATAATCTGCGGACACTGCTGTAGTTTAGCCCGACAACCGTCAGATTTAGTAACAGAAACTCTGGAATTAGTCAAGGAAGCAAATATTGGCATTGTCAGCTTGCCGATGTGCAACCTTTACCTGCAAGACAGAGAATCTCAGCATACACCGCGCTGGCGGGGAGTGACACTGCTGCACGAACTCAAAGCAGCCGGAATTCCCGTTGCAGTTGCTAGCGACAATTGTCGCGATCCGTTTTACGGATTTGGCGATCACGATGCTTTAGAAGTTTTTAATATGGCAGTCCGTATCGCTCATTTAGATAGGCCTTATGGAGACTGGCCCTGTGCAGTGACAAAGACTCCAGCCGATTTAATGGGATTGCCAAATTTAGGACGAATTGCAGTGGGTTTACCTGCTGATTTAATTTTGTTTAAGGCGCGGAATTTCAGCGAATTGTTATCTAGAGCGCAGGGCGATCGCACAGTTTTGCGGCAGGGTATTAAAATTGATACAACTTTGCCCGATTACCGCGAACTAGACGACTTGTTAGCAACAGAAATCTGACATTTTGTACGAATATCAAGAACAGGCAAGATGCCTGTTCCACAAAAGATGAATTTTCTTTCTACTCGTTACTAGGCAGAGCCGGGGAACGAGTTAATTTAGTTTTGTGGAACGGGCCGGAGAGCCCGTTCTTGACAATGGTGTAATATGTAGGTTTTAAAAAGCATTTAGCATTGGTATATTGTCAATTCCCCACTATTTTGATATAAATATAAAAGCTAATTCGAGTGAGGATGTTTTAAGTGAAAGCAGTTATTTTATTGTCGGGAGGGCTGGATTCCTCAACAGTTTTGTATCAAGCCAAAGCCGACGGCTGCGAGTGTTACGCTATTTCCTTTGACTACAAGCAAAGACATCGGCGGGAGTTGGAATCAGCAAGGGCGATCGCACTTTCGGCCGGTGTTAAGGCACATCAGGTGGTAAACTTTGACCTAACGCTTTGGGGCGGTTCGGCTTTGACGGATAATGAGATGGAATTGCCGATCGATCGTAATCTTGCAGAAATGTCTCAAAACATCCCAATTACCTACGTTCCAGCTAGAAATACAATCTTTCTCAGCTTTGCCCTCGCCTACGCAGAAACTCTAGAAGCCGATCGAATTTACATCGGTGTCAACGCTTTAGATTATTCTGGATATCCCGACTGTCGCC
Organism: Microcoleus sp. POL10_C6; assembly: GCF_036701585.1. Classification (NCBI taxonomy): domain Bacteria; kingdom Bacillati; phylum Cyanobacteriota; class Cyanophyceae; order Oscillatoriales; family Microcoleaceae; genus Microcoleus; species Microcoleus sp. POL10_C6. Next base: position 26,598 of record NZ_JAUBRB010000069.1, read on the forward strand.
TCGATTACATCCAAGCCATGCAGGAAGTATTTCGGTTAGGAACCAAGCAGGGTAGAGAAGGAAATTTTATTAAAATTGTAACACCTTTGATCGAACTTAAAAAAACAGAAATTATTCAATTAGGCAACAAATTAGGAGTACCTTGGGAGCAAACTTGGTCTTGCTATGCAGGCGGGGAAAATGCCTGCGGCGTTTGCGATTCTTGTCGGCTGAGGCTGGCGGCTTTTGAGGAATTGGAATTGAAAGATCCGGTGTCTTACGCTTAAACAGTATTCCGACTCGGCGGTTGAAAGCGATCCTCCATACACTCTCGTCCCTCTCTAAAAAACTCAAGAATAAACGGGGTTGCTAACTCAGATTTGGGAGAAAAAGTTGCGCTATTTTGAGCGCCCTTTTCATCCAAATCTTAATGAGAAAATTTTGCCACACTACTCACCCCGCTATTCTTTCGCCCTTTCCCCACAACTTCCTCATCCGCTGCTGCAACTTCACCTAAAGCTCGATCGCCCGCCGCCTCTGACAACAAGTGAATTTGAATTTGATCCAACCGCGGCCCGCACACAGAAACAACCGTAAGTTCCACATTTTCTCCGCGCCAAACTTCCCCCACTGCCGGCATTCTTTGCAACTGATAACTCAGAAAACCTCCGATTGTCTGATATTCGTCAGTTACTGGCAGATCCACATTCAATATTTGATTCACATCATCTAAATTTAACTGCGCTTGAACTAAATAAGTGCGGTCGTCCAATACTTGCAAAGCAATTTCTTTGCTGTCGGGTGACTCGTAGCTGCGGCCGATAATTTCGGCTATCAAATCCCGCAATGTCACTAACCCGGAAATGCCGCCAAATTCATCAACTACGATCGCAATTTCTTCCGACGAACTTTGCATCAAAGGCAGCAGTTCCCCCAGCAGCATCATCTCTGGCACAAACCTCACCGAACCCATCCAAGGTAAAATTGGCGTGTCTGGAGATAGCAAACCTTCAGCTAGGGGTTTTGCAAGTTGTTTGAAGCCAATAATCCCAATAATGTCGTCTAAAGAATCTCCCGTCACGGGATAGCGGGAATGGTGAGAAATAGCCATTTCGTCGAGCAAAGTTTGAAAGGTTGCTGTCTTGGGAAGTGCGACAATGCTAGGCCTCGGCACCATTACTTCTTCTACCCAAACTTCGCCAAATTCAAACACGTTGTTGAGCAATTCTCGCTTTTCTGCTTCCAAGCCGCTGGATTCGCTGGAAGTAGCTATAATTAATTGCAGTTCTTCGGGAGTAACCGGGCGATGCCTTAGATCGTATTCGATGCCCGCAAACCGCAAAAGCGATCGAGTAGATTGATTGAGAAACGACACAAAGGGCTTGAACACACGGGCAATCAATAAACTCGGAGGCCCTAAACTTCTGGCTAGTTGTTCGGAATGCAGCAACGCTACAGATTTGGGAAAAAGTTCGCCCAGTACGATTTGCACGTAAGCTAGCAACAAAAAAGTTACTATTGATATGCTAAAAGAATGGGCGATCGCCGACTTGATGTAAATTGGCAGTGGCAAATAGCCGATCGACATTCGGACTAGCACGGCGATCGTACTTTCCCCAATCCAGCCGATAGCTAAACTAGAAAGAGTGATTCCCAACTGCATTGTTGAGAGCAATCGCTCGATACTTTGCTGCAAAGATTGCACAGTTAAAGCTGCAACGTCGCCAGCATCCACTAACTGATTGATGCGCGATCGGCGTACCGTCACCATCGAAAACTCAGCCGCCACAAAAAAAGCATTGATCGCAATCAGCAACAGCACTGACAGCAACCGCGACAGCACCTCTGTCCAACTCATCGCGGGTAAATCAGATATCTCCTGCACTCTCGCCCCTAAAAGTGACACAATGCTCCCTAAAAAAACTTTCTCGATCAAACGTGAGAATCCCTTTCGAGGTTTTGCTCCTTTTGTTTTACTTCGCCACTGGAATGCCAGATATTTGCAACTGAAGTTTTTGACCTGGATAATCTGTCAGCGTCAGCGAAACTTCCTTAGCATTTTCCAGCAAAGCTGTGGGAATACTCACCGTACCGTAAAACACCTGCCCGTTGGGGGGCAGTTCCGACGGCAAATCCTCGGCAGTCGCGCTCAGGGCCCGGCCACGATCGTCAGTGACGTTCAAGAAACTGTAGAGAAACCTCACAGCTTGCGAGCCTTCATTTTTCATGCTCACGTCTAGCAGCATGGAATTGTTGCGCTGACTGGCCGCGCTCACTTCCAGGGTTATTCCTCCGTCGCGACTGTTCAGGGGAAACTTGGCGCTAGCATTTTGTGCAGCCGATTTTTTGGCCGCGGCTGGTTTAGAGCTTGCCTTCTCTGTTTTAGTATTTGCCCCGGCCGTTTTTTCGGGATCGCGACCTTCTACCCGTGCTTTGACGGTTGTGAGAATGTCTTTTTCTTTCAAAATGCTCACTTGGTCTTTACTAGCCGTCTTTCCAGGCTTGCCGCTGCCAGCATTGTTGCTGGGACGAACATCGGGTTGAGTCGTTCCTTGCAAGGCTTCGCGACCTATAGTAAATCCCCAAACAGAACTCGTCACGCCTGCTCCAAACATGAGAGCGAGCAGAATTAGAGTCAGAACTACCGTCGAATTCACTGCCATTGCCTATAAGTTTATGCCGAGTCCTAGAAACTGCTTTGCCCGGTCGATCGGCTTGCCTAACATTGGCTAACAGGCGATCGGGACTCAGCAGATCTAAAGATTTTGATTTTTGTTCTCTAGTTCTAGCACGGACTGAGAAATTATGTTATAATTCATTTTCAGTTAGGTCGAACAAATCGATTTAACGGCAGTTGGCCGAGCGGTTTAGGCAGCGAACTCATAATTCGCCCCAGGCAGGTTCAACTCCTGCACTGCCGATTTAAAATCAATCACGACGCTCCCCCCGTGAACCCAAAACCGGGTTGCTTCCCTCGACGCATGGGAGGCGAGAAACCTGGTTTCTCCGAATTTTTACGTTGAGTAACGATAAATATACGTAGAAACCAGGTTTCTGAGGTCGCAAGTGCGATCGCTGCAAACTAGACATTCGATCGATCGACTCCTTGTGGAGATATCTTGGCTCCGCGCGCGTCGATCGCACTTGCGACCTCAGAAAATTATGATTCCGATGCCAACGGAAACGATAAGTAGGGCTTGCTGAATATATCGATGGCACTTGACGTAGCCTGGGTTATGCGCTCGCGAGAGCGAGGGTAAAGTGCAA
>NZ_JAUBRB010000070.1:0-29507 GCF_036701585.1 Microcoleus sp. POL10_C6
GATTTTAAATCACCCTAACCTTCCTTCAGTCTTGTCTTATGGTACTCTGGCTGCTTAAAAACTGTCCGGAGTATTGAACCTAACTCCCTATCAGGGATTGAAACGAGCATGAACTTAGGCATGGGCAACTGGCATTCGATGCCGCAATTAACCTAACTCCCTATCAGGGATTGAAACACGTATCAAGTGACTTAACCTTACTCGAATCCAGCCGCAATTAACCTAACTCCCTATCAGGGATTGAAACAATCCGATCAGTTCCCGTTGTGCCGGCGCCGCGCTAGCCGCAATTAACCTAACTCCCTATCAGGGATTGAAACGGTGCATGAAGCAGCCCGCCAAGCAAAAGTGCTTGCCGCAATTAACCTAACTCCCTATCAGGGATTGAAACGCTTTGATGTTTCCCGCTGGCAAAATTCCGGCTGGCCGCAATTAACCTAACTCCCTATCAGGGATTGAAACCATCAGCTAGTGCTTTCTTTTGTGCCTGCGCCAAGCCGCAATTAACCTAACTCCCTATCAGGGATTGAAACAAATCTGCCAAGACCCGCAAAGGACGGGGGAAAGAGGCCGCAATTAACCTAACTCCCTATCAGGGATTGAAACCAATTCGAGTTTGGATTACATTCATTGCCGCCTCTAGCCGCAATTAACCTAACTCCCTATCAGGGATTGAAACCATATTTGCGGTGATGACGGTGTACCTTCGTATGCCGCAATTAACCTAACTCCCTATCAGGGATTGAAACAGAGAGTAGGGTGCTAAATGGCTAGTGAGCCGCTGCCGCAATTAACCTAACTCCCTATCAGGGATTGAAACTAAGATATTTAGCACAAAGTCTGGCATATTCAATCGAATTGTCGCGCCGCAATTAACCTAACTCCCTATCAGGGATTGAAACAAGCAAATTCCAGATAAAGAACTTGCAAAATTAAATCGCCGCAATTAACCTAACTCCCTATCAGGGATTGAAACAATAACGTATACGTCTACTGAGTCAAGACTTAAATCGAGCCGCAATTAACCTAACTCCCTATCAGGGATTGAAACCATGCAGCAAATTGGTTAATTCTCTCCCCCTTATCCGAGCCGCAATTAACCTAACTCCCTATCAGGGATTGAAACAGAGATTTTCTTGATAATCAGTATCCTGGGCATGCCGCAATTAACCTAACTCCCTATCAGGGATTGAAACAAAACAACAATTAGACAATTACAAACAGCAGAAAAGGCCGCAATTAACCTAACTCCCTATCAGGGATTGAAACTCTTGACACGCCAACGACAACGTGCAAGTATATAGCCGCAATTAACCTAACTCCCTATCAGGGATTGAAACCTGATTCCAAAGAACCGGATCAAACACTCTACAGCCGCAATTAACCTAACTCCCTATCAGGGATTGAAACGGCCGCTTCCCCAGTTCACAAATTCCGGGAAGATTGCCGCAATTAACCTAACTCCCTATCAGGGATTGAAACAACAATAATAAGCTGAAGAAGTAAAAAGCCCATAACTAGCCGCAATTAACCTAACTCCCTATCAGGGATTGAAACTTCCTCTCTACTTTGTCGGTAGAAGGCTGCACGCGCCGCAATTAACCTAACTCCCTATCAGGGATTGAAACGAGAGCTTCCACCCCCGCATAGTCAGGGTGGTAATTTTCAAGCCGCAATTAACCTAACTCCCTATCAGGGATTGAAACAATCTTGGACACTTCCGGCTGAGGCTTTTAATGCTGTTGCTAATGCCGCAATTAACCTAACTCCCTATCAGGGATTGAAACATTCCCTGTATCCTGTTCTGCCTGAATCGCAACCGCGCCGCAATTAACCTAACTCCCTATCAGGGATTGAAACTCCCCGATGTACTCAGAGCAATCCAAGGATTGCGCCGCAATTAACCTAACTCCCTATCAGGGATTGAAACATTTTTTTTAAAGTAGCCCGGCGAAAAACAATTGGCCGCAATTAACCTAACTCCCTATCAGGGATTGAAACTAGATTCTATGGTTTACTGGGCTCCCTGCCCTTCTGCCGCAATTAACCTAACTCCCTATCAGGGATTGAAACTACTAATATCTAAGTAATGAATTGAGAAAGCTTATGAGGCCGCAATTAACCTAACTCCCTATCAGGGATTGAAACAATTACCATCAGAACTGTTGCTAAGTATTTGATTTGGCCGCAATTAACCTAACTCCCTATCAGGGATTGAAACCGCCACCCCTTGACTAAAGGCCGTTTACCCCGCACAGGCAACGCCGCAATTAACCTAACTCCCTATCAGGGATTGAAACTTTAGTTTTAACTCTTGCTATTTAATAAATTAAAAGCCGCAATTAACCTAACTCCCTATCAGGGATTGAAACGCCTAAAGCATTATGTAACCGCTAGCTATCTCAAGCCGCAATTAACCTAACTCCCTATCAGGGATTGAAACAGAATTTGTGATTGAGGAAGATGATGCGCGACTGAGCCGCAATTAACCTAACTCCCTATCAGGGATTGAAACTTTCTGAGCTTAGCCGCCTATCACGGGCGGCTATGCCGCAATTAACCTAACTCCCTATCAGGGATTGAAACTATTGCGGATGCAGAGCTGCACCCTATTACTGGCGGCCGCAATTAACCTAACTCCCTATCAGGGATTGAAACCATTGCCAATTGAACGCGCTTTCATCAGCACTGCTCGGGCCGCAATTAACCTAACTCCCTATCAGGGATTGAAACCGAGCTTTAGGTTGGGGGGTAGTACCTAAAGGGGGGAAAGCCGCAATTAACCTAACTCCCTATCAGGGATTGAAACCTCTGGGTTGTCAGCACTAAAGCCGTACTTAGTGGCCGCAATTAACCTAACTCCCTATCAGGGATTGAAACAAACTTGAACCCTTTGAAAAAACTCCCGATTATGCCGCAATTAACCTAACTCCCTATCAGGGATTGAAACGAATACTTTCCTCTCTGGAGCCGTTTTGAGGGTAGGGCCGCAATTAACCTAACTCCCTATCAGGGATTGAAACAAACAATCAGAACCTGAAATCACAGTAGGGGAGATGTGGGGCCGCAATTAACCTAACTCCCTATCAGGGATTGAAACGCCAATCAACCCCAGAATAAGCTATCATTAACCAGGCCGCAATTAACCTAACTCCCTATCAGGGATTGAAACACATTCCCCATTACTGTCGCACAAGGCGGCACAGCCGCAATTAACCTAACTCCCTATCAGGGATTGAAACGATCAACCCCCGGGGTGGAAATATTAAGCGCATGGAAGCGCCGCAATTAACCTAACTCCCTATCAGGGATTGAAACTAAGATATTATCATTGTACTATTTATATTTTACAGCCGCAATTAACCTAACTCCCTATCAGGGATTGAAACGCGAGCACTCGATCAGTTGCTTGGAGTGCGGGGGTCGGGGCCTTTTAAGCCGCAATTAACCTAACTCCCTATCAGGGATTGAAACCTTTTTTACATTATTCTTACGATCTAATTACTCAGCCGCAATTAACCTAACTCCCTATCAGGGATTGAAACTCGGTCGGTGGATGTGCGGCGACAGAAATCCATCAAGCCGCAATTAACCTAACTCCCTATCAGGGATTGAAACCCGAGTAGGAATAGTGCCAGATATCGGTTCAAACTGCCGCAATTAACCTAACTCCCTATCAGGGATTGAAACATAGAAAAATCTGAGGTAGGCTTCTCCGGGTTTGTGCCGCAATTAACCTAACTCCCTATCAGGGATTGAAACCTACGATCGCAACCTGCAACATTGCTATCAATTTAAGGCCGCAATTAACCTAACTCCCTATCAGGGATTGAAACACAAATAGTGTACTTATGGCCAATCTGTTGACCATGCCGCAATTAACCTAACTCCCTATCAGGGATTGAAACACGCAAACTACAAGCAAAATTCTCGTCTTGGCGAAGCCGCAATTAACCTAACTCCCTATCAGGGATTGAAACTCCCCGATCCAGATGACTATGACGACGAGGAGCCGCAATTAACCTAACTCCCTATCAGGGATTGAAACAAACCGTTTTCGATTGCTTCAAGGGTTAGCCTTTCGCCGCAATTAACCTAACTCCCTATCAGGGATTGAAACAAGCAGTGGCGGGAGCTGCAAGAACTCTTGATCGAGCCGCAATTAACCTAACTCCCTATCAGGGATTGAAACAAGATAGTTCGCGGGCGCTGCTCACTACCGCTACGGCCGCAATTAACCTAACTCCCTATCAGGGATTGAAACTAATCCCAAATCTAGCTTGTCCCACTATTTTTCGGCCGCAATTAACCTAACTCCCTATCAGGGATTGAAACTCGTCAGATAAAAACTCATCCTTGTTTGTTGAGCGCCGCAATTAACCTAACTCCCTATCAGGGATTGAAACACAGAGAAAGTTACGGACGGGGTTACTATTGAGGAATGCCGCAATTAACCTAACTCCCTATCAGGGATTGAAACCAAAGAAGCAAATTTCTCTCTCGTGTTGCTTCTGCCGCAATTAACCTAACTCCCTATCAGGGATTGAAACTGCGAACTAAGTAGCACGTTGTAGGCGATTTGAGCCGCAATTAACCTAACTCCCTATCAGGGATTGAAACACTTAATGAGTTACCTCCTGACGAATTATCTCTCGTGCCGCAATTAACCTAACTCCCTATCAGGGATTGAAACGAAATGTCGGAGATGTGATACTATTAAATAGTAAGGCCGCAATTAACCTAACTCCCTATCAGGGATTGAAACTTTTACAAAAACCAGCACACTTCAGAATAATCCTAGCCGCAATTAACCTAACTCCCTATCAGGGATTGAAACAAAGACAAGGGATTCTTACACTTAGTGATAATTCAAGCCGCAATTAACCTAACTCCCTATCAGGGATTGAAACAAGGAATAGCAGAGATTTTCTAATGTTTCTTAGTGGGGCCGCAATTAACCTAACTCCCTATCAGGGATTGAAACCGATTCCCAGAACTCCCACACCAAAAGCTAGGCGCCGCAATTAACCTAACTCCCTATCAGGGATTGAAACCTATCCTCCGGCGTGGCCCGCTAACTCTTCCCAAGCCGCAATTAACCTAACTCCCTATCAGGGATTGAAACTACTTGTGGAAAATAGAGCCAAATACTCTTTTAAAGCCGCAATTAACCTAACTCCCTATCAGGGATTGAAACGGTCAGGAGTTAGAGAATTAAAGCGCTCAATTTCGCCGCAATTAACCTAACTCCCTATCAGGGATTGAAACCCTGCTCCACATTTGCATTTAGATATCGAAAAATCGCCGCAATTAACCTAACTCCCTATCAGGGATTGAAACTGGATGCCAGGACACGTTACAGTGCTTCAGGTATGCCGCAATTAACCTAACTCCCTATCAGGGATTGAAACCTATCCCTTCGCAGGGTAATAATGCCTTCAAACTATTGCCGCAATTAACCTAACTCCCTATCAGGGATTGAAACCTACCGACAGAGTAAGAATGAGGACGCGCAAAATCGCCGCAATTAACCTAACTCCCTATCAGGGATTGAAACGCAATATCAGCAGCGGTGTACTTGTCCGGTAAAGCCGCAATTAACCTAACTCCCTATCAGGGATTGAAACATGAAACTACTAATCGAACGTATCAATCGTTTTTTCAAAAGCCGCAATTAACCTAACTCCCTATCAGGGATTGAAACGCGAAAAACTTAGAAAACTTAAGAATCGTCATCGGCCGCAATTAACCTAACTCCCTATCAGGGATTGAAACCTAGTACCCCCTTCGTGAGTCTCGCGAATATAGAGCCGCAATTAACCTAACTCCCTATCAGGGATTGAAACGGGAGCGCAGGTCAAGCAGCCAGTCTCGAAATTTATCGAGCCGCAATTAACCTAACTCCCTATCAGGGATTGAAACATCTTTGATTTTTTGAGAAGCCATTGTTTTGCCGCAATTAACCTAACTCCCTATCAGGGATTGAAACCAACTTCCCAGACTTCCGCAGGCTGTAAGCTATGCCGCAATTAACCTAACTCCCTATCAGGGATTGAAACCAAAAATCGAAGCGGCCGACTTGTGTAACGAACTCAGGAGACGTGTCAAAAATTCTAGGATGACTGTGACAGAAGCTGAGATAATTCTAGAAATTTTGGAGGGAGACCGATGAAACTAACTGCCGATACCCAAGTAACCGAATTCTCTTTAAGCCTTGATGTACAAGAGATTCAACTCTTGATGCTTGCACTCAATTGGGCAGTGGACAAATCTGAACAAAAGCAGGGCCCGCAAACCACGTCCCTCAAAGCTTTGGAAAGAACGTTGAGAATCGAATATCACGAACTTTTAGGGCAGCACAACCTTTTAGAGCAGCTAAAGGAGCGGATTTCTGACGATGCGACCTCACGCGAGGATTTAAAGAAATTCATTCCTCCCGATAGCCAGCCCACCTCATAATAGATTCTGAATTATTGACTTTTGAGAGAGGATTGAGGAGCAACCCGACGCACCCACCGGGAAATTAGGAATAGTCCCCGGCTCATCCCGGGGATTTACTCGGCAGCTTGGCCGCAATTAACCTAACTCCATATCAGGGATTGAAACTTCACACTTTTGAAGAAAATCGATCCACTGCCGCCGCAATTAACCTAACTCCCTATCAGGGATTGAAACGAATAAAAGAGTAAAAAACAAATTAAGCCACAATAAACCTAAATTCCCTCTTCACTTGAGATGACAATGACAATTCGGCTTTTCAATTAAAGACTCAACCAAAGCATTCAAAGCAACCGCCGCCAACAACCCGCCGCCAAAAGTCCCCACAGTCGTAATATAAGCAACACCCGATCGCACTAACCGCCGTTTTGCCACCGGAGAATGACTAAAACCGATCGGCATACCAATTACCAAAGCCGGTTGCAGTTGCCCACACTCGATCGCCTCGCAAACCGCCATCAGCACAGACGGCGCATATCCTATCACCAATATACATCCTTTTTCCAGTTTCAACAACTTTTCAAACCACTCACGCTGCTGCCAGAATTCCTGTTCCGCTTCCGCCGCAGCATTGATGTGCGGATCATCAATTAAAGTTTTAATACTTGTTCCCAAATGCGCCAATCTAGTCCTATCCAAAGCCGCAAAAACAGGCGGCACATCAGCCACAATTTGACACTGATTTTTCAAAGCTTCCCGCGCCGATTTAATCGCCGTTGCGCTCAACTTCACAAACGGCAGCAGCGAACAATCACCGCAGGCTAACACCAGTTTTGAAAGCAAGTCTACCTCAATTTCCGAGCGATCGCCCAAATCCGGCAACAAATGCTGCAACGACTCCCCAAAATCCTCCGGGTGAGTGTGCGCCCCCGCATCCCAACCCTCCCAAAGTTGTTCCAACTCATCCAACCCCCCCTCAGTTTCCGCCTGCAACAGCCTTAATTGCGCCAATGCGTCAGCTTGTACCGCTTGACAGGAAATATCCCGTCCCAGCAATCCTTCCAGCGCTGATGCCGTTTCTCTGAGGCGAACAATTTGCTGAATAACCGACAGATATTGCCGTTGCAGAGTCGCCATCAGGGCGTCAGGCGAAGCATCCGCGTCTGTTTCTAATAGTTTGCGGATGTGAGACAGTTGAAAGCCTTGCTGCTTGAGTGCGACTATTCTTTGCAGTCTTTGCACATCGCTGCGGGTGTACAGTCTGTAGTTAGAGGTCGATCGTACCGCCGGAGATAGCAGCCCCAAAGCGTGATAATGTCGCACCATCCGAGGGGTAATTGTGCCTTTTACTGCTTCTGTAAGTTGTTTGATTGTCAGGTATTGTTGCATGGGATTTTGGGATTTTGATTGTATATTTGATTCTCGAATTCACCCACAGTCCGCCCGGTAATCAATTCCCACGCATTCACCCACAGTCCGCCGGGGATTGAAATCCCCGTCTCATAGCAGAAGTCGGTTAAAACCGACTAAAACATTAAATTCAATTCTCAACTCTCTTGAGTCCTCTTTCAGAGGACTTGCGCTATGAGACAGGGAATTCATTCCCTGTCGGGCTGTCGGACTGTGGGACTCAACGAGGGGCGAGTTGATGCTGGATTTATTTTAGTTTCACTCTTGACATTGACATTAATGTCAAGGTTTAGGGTAAAGGAGTCATTCTACCAAATCAAATTTCCCCAATGACTCCCAATTCCCTCCCCATTTCTCGCCTCTGGCGACTCGCCGCAGAACATCCCGACGCTTTAACTGCCGCCCTGTGCGGAATTCTAGTAATCTTGGGTTCCCTAGCCCTGCAATTCGGCTGGCTGGGTTTAGCCGTATTCATCTTACCCGCAGCTTATGTTATCGGCGGCTATTCCAGTACCCGCGAAGGCTTAACTACGCTTTTTCAAGAACGCGAATTAGATGTAGATTTGTTAATGATTGTCGCTGCTTTGGGCGCGGCCGGTTTGGGGCTATGGCGGCAAGAATATCATTTAATTGTTGACGGTGCGGTGTTAATTTTAATCTTTGCAATTAGCGGCGCCCTTGAAGGTTATGCTATGCAGCGGACTGAACGCAGCATCCGCAGTTTGATGAGTTTGACTGCGGATACTGCTAGAGTGGTAATGTACGGCGGGGAACGGGAAGTTGCGATCGAAAAATTGCAGATTGGCGATTACATTTTAGTCAAGCCCGGAGAAATCATCCCCACAGATGCGATAATTATTGAAGGCTACAGTGCGATCGATCAAGCCTCGATTACCGGCGAATCGATGCCCGTGGAAAAAACCAGCGGCGATGAAGTCTATGCAGGTACAATTAACGGTGTCGGCGCGCTGAAACTCGAAGTTCATAAAACTCCAGAAAGCAGCTTGATTCAGCGAGTGATTCGGCTGGTTCAAGAAGCGCAAACAGCAGCGCCGCCTTCTCAAATGTTTGTGGAAAAATTCGAGCGCGGTTATGCCAAATTAATTGTCGGTTTAGGCTTGCTTCTCGCAACTTTGCCGCCCTTTGTTTTGGGCTGGAATTGGGAAGAGACAATCTATCGGGCGCTGATTTTCTTAGTAGTCGCGTCCCCCTGCGCGCTGATGGCTTCGATTATGCCGGCGCTGCTTTCAGGAATTGCTAATGGGGCGAGACAGGGGATTTTGTTTAAAAGTGGCGCGCAATTAGAGATGATTGGTAAAGTAAGGGCGATCGCCTTTGACAAAACCGGAACTCTCACCACGGGAAAACCTGAAGTTATCCAAATTGTACCAGCAGCCGGATATACTGAAACAGAAGTTCTGCAATTCGCTGCAGCCCTAGAAGCTCATTCCGAACACGCGATCGCCTCTTCAATTGTCAGCGCCGCCCAGCAGCAACAGTTACAATTGTCAACCGCTACCGACGTACAAGCAAAAATCGGCCAAGGAATAGTCGGCAAAGTTAACAATCAAATCATTGCCATTGGTAAAGCCAATTTTGTCGAAGCAACTTCCGAATTAGCTCAAATCAGCCAACAGTTGCAAGCGGAAGGTAAAACCGTTGTTTGGGTGGCAAAGGGCGCTCAGCTTTTGGGAATCATTGCAGTAGCAGATACCCTCCGCCCCGAAGCAGCAGCAACGGTAAAACGCTTGCGAAAATTAGGCGTAGAACATATAATTATGCTAACCGGGGACAACAAGCAAACAGCTCAACATATAGCCCGTCAATTAGGCATCAATGAAGTGTACGCCGAACTTTTGCCAGAAGACAAAGTGCAGGCAATTAAACAACTGCAAACCCAGTATCAAACTGTAGCAATGGTGGGAGACGGCATCAACGACGCCCCCGCCCTCGCTCAAGCTTCCGTGGGCATTGCGATGGGGATTTCCGGCAGCGATGTTGCTTTAGAAACTGCTGATATCGTATTAATGGCAGATAAGTTAGAGCAACTAGCTAAAGCAATTAGTTTAGGTCGCCGCGCTCAAAATGTTGTCAAACAAAACATTGTTTTTGCACTCAGTTGCATTGTCCTGTTATTGGCGGCTAATTTTTTCGGAAATATCACCATGCCTTTCGGCGTTATCGGTCACGAAGGCTCTACAGTAATAGTAACTCTGAGCGGTTTGCGACTGCTCAGAAATTAGATAAATGCGAGGCAGAGTAAGACTGAAATGCGTTCCCCCGCTTTGGCTATTGGTGACAACTTAAGCCTCTAGTCCGCCAGGGAATGAATTCCCTGGCTAATAGCTGAAGTCCTCTGAAGAGGACTCAGAAGAAAACTTTTAAACTCATTAGTCCTCTTCAGAGGACTTTAGCTTTGAGGCAGGGGTTTCAACCCCTGCCGGACTGAAGGTTTGACTGTAAGTTGTCACCAATAGCCAGAGCCGGGAAACCATAAATTTATCTGCGTTCATCTGCGTTAATCTGCGTTCTCTGCGGTTAAAAAATCCAAATATTAAGAAAAACTACAATTTGTGTTTTGGTCACTCAAAACACGCTACCGTCAAAAGTATAGAATCATACCAAAATCTGAAGTTGCTCGAAAATGCAATAAAAATTAACCTAGAAAAAGTCTAGAAAATGGTATAGAACTGTTTGCACCAAGAGCAATGGAAAACAAGTTTTCTGTTGGAGGGAATATGAACGAAAAAGTCTTTGGGGCCACGCGAAACGTTGCAATTGTTGGCCCTTATTTAAGCGGTAAAACCGCACTCCTCGAAAGTTTGCTGTCGGTGACAGGGACAATTACCCGCAAAGGAAATGTCAAAGATGGCAACACAATAGGTGATAGTTCGCCGGAAGCACGCGATCGCCAAATGAGCGTAGAAGTAAACGCCGCCACCGCTGAATATGAAGGCGTCCGCTTCACATTTCTCGACTGTCCGGGCTCGGTAGAATTTGCCCAAGAAACTTACAATGCGCTGATTGGTGTGGATGCGGCGATAATTGTTTGCGAACCCGTTGCCGATCGCACTTTAACCCTCGCGCCACTGTTTAAATTCCTCGATGATTGGGAAATTCCCCACCTAGTTTTCATCAACAAGATCGATCGAGCTTACACAGACGAAACTACTTGCGGCACCAACTTCACCGAAGTGATCGACGCGCTCAAATCCGTTTCCAGCAGACCGATCGTACCTCACCAATATCCGATCGGCAAAAACGAACAAATCATCGGTTTTATCGACTTAGTAACCGAACAAGCTTACCACTACCATCCGGGCGCCGCCGCAGATCCCGTCCCGCTTCCAGAACACCTCAAAGCACAAGAAAGCGCAGCGCGGCAGCAAATGCTCGAAGAATTGGCGAATTTTGACGACCATTTACTCGAAGAATTGCTCGAAGAAATCAATCCCGACGCCGAAGAAATTACCCGCGATTTAAAGATGGAATTAGGCGCAGATTTAATTGTGCCAGTATTCATCGGCATCGCCGAACAAGATTTCGGCGTGCGGCCTCTGCTGGAAGCGTTGCTGAGGGAAGCGCCGACACCGGAAACTACAGCCGATCGCCGCGGCATTATACAAAGTGAAAACAAAGGTCTGGCTCAAATCCTCAAAACCTATTACACGCCGCAGGGAGGCAAACTATCGTTAGTGAGAATGTGGCGGGGGACGCTGGCAGACGGAGCAACTTTGAACGGCGTTCGAGTTAACGGTTTGTACCGCTTGACCGGCCAGCAAACGCAAAGTTTGCAGTCTGTCAGCGCGGGGGAAATTGTGGCTTTGGGAAGGCTAGAAGGCCTGAAAACAGGCGATACGCTGGCGATCGACCGATCGGAAGAATTGCCAAAAGCCGAAATCATCTCCCCTGTCTACGCACTGGCGATCGTCCCAGAAAAGCGCAACGATGAAGTTAAGCTGAGCTCCGCTTTAGCTAAATTGCTAGAAGAAGACCCATCTTTAGTCTGGGAACAGCACGGCGACACTCACGAAATTATACTTTGGGGTCAAGGCGAAATCCACCTGAAAGTAGCCTTAGACAGGTTGCGCCGCAAGTATAACTTGCCGATGGTAACTCACTTACCGCAAGTGCCGTACAAAGAAACCATCCGCAAACCAGCATCTTCCATCCACGGGCGCTACAAACACCAAAGCGGCGGGCACGGACAATTCGGCGATGTGTACCTCGATATTACACCGCAGCCACGAGGCGAAGGCTTCAATTTCACCGACAAAATAGTCGGCGGAGTCGTCCCAAAACAGTACATTCCCGGCGTGGAAGTGGGAGTGCGCGAGTATTTGGATCGCGGCCCGCTGGGTTTCCCCGTGGTAGACGTAGCGGTGACGCTGACGAACGGTTCCTACCATACCGTTGACAGTTCCGAACAAGCTTTCAAGCAAGCAGCGCGTTTGGCGATGCAGGAGGGAATGGCCAAGTGCGAACCGGCATTGCTGGAGCCGATCGCCAAAGTTGAAATTTGCGCTCCGAACGAGTGTACATCAAAGGTGTTGCAGTTGGTCAGCGGACACCGCGGGCAAATTCTCGGCTACGAAGGTAAAAAAGACTGGAAGGGATGGGATGCAGTTTCTGCTTATTTGCCGATCGCAGAAATGCAGAATTTGATCGTAGAATTGCGATCGCAGACAATGGGAGTAGGATTTTTTAATTGGGAGTTCGATCGATTGCAAGAAGTGCCGGAACCTTTAGCTAAGCGGGTTTTACTAACGACTGGCGGCAATGGAAACGGTAACGGTAAAAGTTAGGTAATAGTCTTAAAAAACCCGGTTTCTTGAATAAACCGGGTTTTTGCAGGAGTTGCCATTAAATTTTATTGGGTTCAATTCCCATTTACCTCACATCTTCCACCATTCTCAAGAACAGGCAAGATGCCTGTTCCACAAAGAGTGAATTTTCTTGTGGAACAGGCATCTTGCCTGTTCATAAAAAGCTTATTGAGAATGGTGCCACATCTCAGATTTACCTGATTATTCAGTTAAGTTACTTAACGCTGAAATAATATTTTCGGCTAGCATTAACGCAGTTTTTGCTTCTCTTTGTAAGTTAATAAATATAGTATCTTCATAATCAGCTTTATTCCTCATTTTTCTCAAGCGACTTAAATCTTTGCCTATCTCTATCATTGTCTGGGATTTTGATTGATTGTAAATAAATTCTTCAGCTACATATTGATGGTCATTGATATCATAAGTTTTATTCCGCGAGAGTCTGGGATCTTGTTGAATGTCGCGCCAGTAATTCCGTGCTAGGCAAAACGCAGAATAATAAGCTCTACTTATAGCAGAACGCAATTTTGCTTCTTCACTGGTTTCAGCTAGCTCTTTTGCTAAATTAAAGTATTCTGACCAATCGAATTTCATTCCCACCCCAAGTCAATGTTTAGTATATTGTTAGGAATGACAATACTCGCGTCTAGCCACCAAGTGCGATCGAGATTTTTTAACTTTGCAAAAGCTTCATCGACTTCGAGTTTGGTATAAATGGTAATCCACAGCGATCGCCAGTTGGCAATTTCTGGATCTGTTTTCACTTCCAAGCCTAATCTTTCCGTAGGAAATAGCGCTCGAATGCGATCGTAACCTTCCAGAATCAAAGGTGCGATCGCTTCTTGTTCGATGATGATTTGAAAACTTTCTAGGGGATTTTCAACCGCGTACAGGCTTTTGATTTTATTAAAAGATGCAATTAAATTGTCAAAGGCTTTAGCTATTTCAGAGGGATTTTCCATTTCTTCAGGCGGCTGAGGAAAGGAAGGGCTTAAATTTGCAGCATCCGTGCTGTAAATGCTGTCACTTGTCGGCTGGTAGCGTTTGTCTTTTGATTTTGCTTGGTACTGCTCTTTTAAGTCGAGGCGTTCTTTTGTGTAAATTTCGTTCAGAGTGTGGTTTTGTTCGGCTAATTTTTCTAAAGCCAATATCTGACGACTTATATTCTCTTCCAACTCGCCAAGCTGGACAGATGAATCTAGTTGAGCTAAAGCAGCGCCAAGGGCTTGCAGCCTAATAATATCTCTTTCTTTCATAATAGTCGATGGTTTGGAAGTTAGGGATTAACTTTACCAGTAATTGTGAAACCAGCCCAGTGGTAGAGATCGGCATAAGGAGGTTTGTCAGATTCAATTTTAGCACTATCTCTGCGGGTGAGGTTAGCTTCGTCTCTCAAATCTTGACTGCAACCGGAATTGTCTTTCATTATTTCAGACAATTGCAGATACCAGTTGGATAGTTCGCTGTAAGTAATAGTTCGGAGCCATTTTTGCGCTTCTTTGAGGGCTAGTGCCGGATGCAACTTATTTTGGCAACGCTGTTCCTTGAGAATTTGATAGAATCGAATCATCATTAAAGCGGTAGATATCTCATCGCTGGCTTTGCCTTTGTGAAAAGATTCAAAATAAGTGCCGATTTTTTTGCCGTATTCGTCGTAGTGCCTCGTCTTTTTGCTGGTGCAACGTGCTGCAAGCAAGGCGATAGTCACAATTGCTGGGCTGATATTTCTTTAAACCTTCATCCCAGTTTTGAATAGCTTCACTGTAGCGCCCTGAGTAGAAAAATACCCAACCTCGACAGACCCAAGCTTCCAATGATTGATCGCCTGTAATTTCTAAGGCTTTGTGGAAGGCTGCTTCCGCCTCACTGTAGCGGCCCAGACAAGTTAAGGCAGTGCCCAGCCCGTTCCAGGCATAGTGGAATTGGGGGTCAATTTCTAAGGCTTTCTCGTAGGCTGCGATCGCCTTCGTGTAGCGCCCCAGAAAACTTAGGGCATTGCCCAGCCCGTTCCAGGGATAGTGGTCTTTGGGATCAATTTCTAAGGCTTTCTCGAAAGCTGCGATCGCCTTCCTGTAGCGCCCCAAAGCATTTAGGGTAGCGCCCTGCCCATACCAGGCATGGTGGTATTTGGGGTCAATTTCTAAGACTTTCTTGAAGGCTGCGATCGCCTCTTTGTAGCGACCCAAATCCTTTAGGGTATTGCCCAGGTTGTACCAGGCTAAGTGGTATTTCGAGTCAATTTCTAAGGCTTTCTCGAAGGCTACGATCGCCCCTTCTAAATCTCCTTTATAATCATGCTCGACTCCTTGATTATAGAATTCTATAGCCTCTTGACTGATTTCTCGTGGTAAATATTCTGCCTGCAAAGTTGAGTCGCGCTGGTTAGCAGCGGATGAATTCTCTGTAGAATAAACACTCCAACCCTCCCTTGCCAACAATCGAGTAAGAATATTTTCACTTATAACCGATGAATCATCGGCAGGATTCCGATTCAAGCTCTCCCCAGCCAACAATTGCCTGCCGATATTGCCAGCAACCTCACTCATTTTCCCGCAATTCATCTCACCCAGCCGCACCATCCGCCCACCCAATTCTAAATTCGTTTCCGGGGATACCAGCAACCTTTCTCCAAATTCTTGCAGCCAGTTTACCCACTCAGTATCTTTGATTTTGCAGCCGATTAAAAAGCCTTTTATTTCGCCCCGACTCCAGCCTTGTTCAACACCCTCTAACAGTGCCATGAATTTCTGTTCGTATTCCCCAAAAGAGCGAATCGGAGTAGGCTTTGGCGGTGGGGGTGCTCCTTTGCGGAAATGTCGCTGAATTTGCCGCCACAGGTTGAGGATGCTTTGCCAAATTTGTCCGAGCATTGGCTGGGTTGGTGATGTGTTGTTGGAAATTGTAACATAAGCAACGGAGGACACGGCAATGCCGTCTCCCTACCCTCGATTAATTGTAGGGAAACGGCACTGCCGTGTCCTGACTTTGGCCGCAGAGGATACGGCAATGCCGTCTCCCTACCCCAAATAATTTTCGGGGAACTAAGGACTTTAGTCTTTACTAGAAACGATCTTCTTCCTTACCCTAAAAAGAAATAATCAAGTAACCATTCAGGAATTTAGCACCAGTAACAGATTTCCCAGTTAGCGCCGGAGGCAGCAAAATATTGCGCCGCTGATCGCCCGCTTCGATCGTGACTTCCGGCCCGGATTGAATCAATTTAATTTCTTTCTTGTCAAACCCAGGCAAAAACAAACTAACTTGACGCTGTGCAATGTTTATGTTAATCGGTTTAGGAGCTTTTGCCGCCTCAGAAAAATCTGGCAAAGCATCAATTAGCGGCTGCCAGTTATTGTCACTGTGCGCCGGAACCGAAACAGCCGTCAAAGGATCAAACTCCGCAGTAATAGCTTCTGTAACCGATGCTTGATTAACAATGACACCGCCCACAGTCAAACCAACTTGTTGAGAACTTCCCCAAAGATAGCGGGCAGTTGCGATCGCACTTGCATCCCCAGTCGTCACCAAAAAAGCCGCCGTGCGGTTCGGATCTGCCAGCGCTTCCTTACCCTTATCCAAGAGATTATCGACTTGCTTAGTAGATTGAAAAGCATTGTCTCCCGACAAATCCACAGTCAACACCGTACTGACAACTGGTTGAATAAAAGGTGAAAGCGCTTTCCCCAAATCCGAATCTACCAAAGCTTGACGGAACCTGCGGATATACCAACTCAGAATTTCCGGCATTCCCAGCATCCGCAGCGTATCCATGCCGCCATTGCCGTCATAAACAATTACATCGTATTGTTTGCTGTCGTCGTATTCCCGAAGTTCGTTCAACGCCAGCGCGCTGTCCATTCCCGGTAACACTCCTAATTCTTGACCGTAAATCTGCTTGAAAAAGGGAGTACGGACATATTGAGCTTCTAATTGTTTAACTTCGTCCCACCTGCGTTCTAGCAGCGGCGCGCTTTGCACCTGAACTGCTTTGAGGTTGGGGGCGATTTCTTGAGGGTTGAGAGTCAGGGGAACCCCTAGCAGGATGCCCAATGCAGGGCCCGGATCTTGGCCGAGCAGCAGAACTCGCTTGCCTTGAGCCGCGTATTTTTTAGCTGTTGCGATCGCGATCGTACTGCGGCCAGTGCCGCCTTTGCCCAAAAATGTCAAAATCAAAGCCATTTTCTGTTCTCACTGCCAAAGCTTACTCTTTAACATTTAAGCGCAACCTTCAGCCAGAGTGGGGGAGGAGGGAGAGTGGAGGAAGAGGAGAGTCGGCGAGTGGGAGAGTGGGAGAGGGAAAGAATTGGGAAAATTTTTCCTCTTCCTTCTTCCTTCTTCCTTCTTCCTTCTTCCTTCTACATCTGTTAAACGGGTTCTAGCTCATCTTCAAAGAACCAAGTCGCAAAACCGTCAAACTTGACAACCACGCCTACTCCGCTACCGTCAACCATTTTGAATCCGTCAACAGTGCCTACAGGATTCTCCTTTATCTTGCCCACTATATTTGCAGGTATCCGATCTCTGAGACGGCGCACCTTAACTCTCTGACCTACTTCTATTGCCACTGAAATTGTTCTCCTGCTCTATATAACCTATATACAACCGTTTATTTTACAGTTTGGCGTCTACTTCGGAACAGCAACAGCCGCAGGCGATCGCTCACTATGATTTTCCATCGAAATTTCCACCAACTTTCCCTAAAAAACGGTATTCTAGTCGGAGTTTGTCGATCGTCTACCCTGATTCGCTTGGGTTTGCTTCATAATGTTCCACAGCGGCAACCTCCACTGGCAGAGGCTGTTCACCACTTAAATAATTATTTTTTAGTGATTCGCAAAAAGAAGTTTTTTATTAATTGCCACAACTACAGGATTTCTCCCCAATTATTCATCCTTCAGGCAGAAGCCAAAAGGCATTCAAAAGCAGTAATTAATTTTATGTTTGCTATATATAAATCTGCCCTCTCTGACGTTGACAACGGCGAAATTTCATGCTGTAAAGGACTTTGAGTCTGGTTTGCCAAATTTCCCGAAGGTCAGATTTTAGGAAACGGTCATGTTGTAACAGTTTACTAAAATCTGACCCAAAAAAGAAGTTTTAATGCTAAAGTTTCAGGCTGATAAAGTTTATTTTTGCTGCTGTGTTACGGCATAAAAAATGGAACGATTGCCGGATTTAGGGTGTCTGATACAGGAAAGGAAGTCTAGAAACTTCAATATGACAAAATTGAAATTATGAATAAAATTTTTACCTGTGGGCGCTCGACCCAAATTCCGCTCCTAAGTTTGTCGTTAGCTGTGTTCGCCTGTCTGCCGCTGGGTCGTGCGACGATCGCCAGTCCGCTCTCTCCATCCCCCAAACAGCCCTCGAACCCTACTAAAATTGTCTCAGTCGATCGACAGCCAGCACTACCAACCGCCTCCAAATCTCCAACAAATCCGACAACAGTGGCGGCGAATCCATCCCCAGCAGAGACGATAAACGCTCAGGGAACAACGACGGGGCGATCGCTCGAAATAGAAGAAATTCGCGGTACAGTCAGCTTTAAAGGGCGGCCGGCGGTTGTGGGCGATCGGCTACTCGCCCCCGGAGACGAAATCATCACCGGCCCCGATTCCACAGCCCGTTTAGGTATCGACAACAACATCGGCACCGTGGAAGTTGGCGAAAAAACCGCAGTCAGAATATCCAATTTGTCAAGCAGTGCAGGTGGGGAAAAAGACACAGCCATTTTTGTCAGCAGGGGGCGAGTCAGGTTGTCGATCGGCAAAACGGCTGCGGCAACTCCCGCAGCCAACACCTCAACAATTATCCCGCCAAACCAAATAGTCGCCCTCAATACCTTCAGCGGACTCGGCAAATCCAGTCAAATTGCCCAACAAAAAAGTTCTGCCAAAACTGCCCCAGTCAGGGTTGAAACCCCAGAAGGTGTTGCCGGAGTTCGCGGCACCTCCTTTGGCGTCAGCGTCGGCGGCGGGAAAACCGCAGTCGAAACTATTGAAGGTGCAGTCGTAGTATCCGGCAGCGCCGACTCAGAAGTAGTTGTCAACAGCGGCAACTCCACGACCATTTTCCCTCAAACCTCGCCCGTGGCGCCCTCAGCGAGCCCCCGCCTAGCTCAACTCAACGTCCGCAGGTTGTTGAGATTCAGCGGCAATATCTATCGCCTCAGCGGTCAAATTAACCCGATCGACACACTTTATGTCAACAACGAAGCTATTAAGATCGATCGAAATGGCAACTTCAAAATCCAAGGAATTTTACCTCCAAGCCGCCGCCTCCAAATCGTAGTCCGAGGCCCGTCAGTCACAGAACGGCATTACAGCCTCGCAGTTCCCTAAACAACCTCTCAGAGCAAATTGCGCGGGCAGTCTCTGAGGATCTGAGTTAGATCGTAAGTTTTAGTTGAGTTGATTATTTCGTGTAAGGGCGAAGCATTTCGCGGTGAAACTTCGTAAGCCCAGCCGCGTCTAAATCTTAAAGTCAAGTTTAATTCAATTATTGTGAGGTGTCCCGCCCGCCTACAAATATAATTTAGATGCCCAACAAATTACTCAAAATAAAGAAATTTGGCGTTAACCTTTCGCCATTACGGTATTGTAAAACTTCATGACTCTAATATGCGTTCCGGTTGCAGCGGAACAATAAAATCGAGTCAATAGTTAACACTCAAGCATTCAGTTTTTAGATAGCGAGTCAACAGCCAAAAGTCAACTGTCAACAGTTAACAATCAACAGGAGTGCCACCGCAATTGATATATAGCCATCCTCGCATCCTTTGTGAATTTCTTACCCCCTCCCCTTGATAAGGGGAGGGTTGGGGTGGGGTAAAAATTTTAAAAAGGATGCGAGGATTGATATAACTCCTCCCGAAGGTCGGACTCAAATGTCAATGATTTCGTCAAATTAATTGCATGAAGTTCAAAGAATGGATCGATCATCTCAAACAAAATCACCTGCTCGGCCTGCGGCAATATATATTCACAAATCCTCCCTGGATGACAGGGGCAGTAGTAGGTATAATGTCTGTAGCCATGCTGCAATTTGGAATGTGGAAACCCCTTGAATATTTGGGATACAAAATGCTATTTCAAATTCGAGAATCGGGAATTTTGCCAAATCCCGGATGGGATTCGAGAATTGCGGTAATTGCGATCGAACCGCATTCCTTGCAAGAATACGGTCAATTTCCTTGGCCTCGCAACCGCTACGCCCAACTGCTAGAAGCACTGAAAAAATCTCCCCCTACAGCAGTTGGTTTTGACATTCTTTTCCTCGATCCAAGTCCGAAAGATGATATTTTAGCCGCTGCAATCGCCGCCAACGGCAAAGTTGTACTCGCTAGAACCACCAAAGAAGAACCCGTAGCATCTTTAATAGCCGCCGCCGCAGGTGTCGGCCACATCGGCCAGGAACCCGATAGCGACGGTATTAGCCGCGAGTCAAAAATCTTTCTCAACGGGATTCCTAATTTCGGTTTAGCAATGACTCACAGGTACAATGCTGCTAACCCCCAAGATCCAGTATTGCTCCCACAGTCCAAAAATAAGCAGGAAAAAAAAGTCTGGGTTAACTGGCCGGGGCAAACAGAAAATCTGCCTACCTATGCTTTTGTTGATGTCGTAGAAGGTAGAATTCCCGCAGATGCTCTGACCAATAAGTTAGTTTTAGTGGGCATAGTTGCTACCGGTTTAGACCCGATATCTTCACCTCTCGACAAAACTACGGCTGGGGTTTATTTATATGCAGCGTTGGTTGACAATTTGCTTAATCAACGCTTGCTACGGCGGCTGCCGGTACTCGTAGAAATTTTGTTATTGTTGGGGATTGGGTCGCTTACTGCTTTGGTTCTGGGCAAGCGAGGTGTTAAAGAGAGAATTGCGATCGCTCTCGGTTTGCCTATAATTTGGATTGCGGCTGCTGCTTTGTTATTTGGCTTCTTTTTTTGGTGGGTTCCGATTGCCGCACCTATCGGCACTCTCATTTTATCTAGCACTGCTTTGCAACTGCGGGAACAGTACGAAAAGCAGCAGTTGATGAGGTTATTTGAAAAGCACGTCGATCCAGAGACTGCTCAGCTTATTTGGCAACGCAAAGCTGAGATATTTGAACAGGGAGAACTCGAACCTCAAGAACTTACAGCAACGGTGCTGTTTATGGATATTCGTAGTTTTACTTCGATTTCAGAAAAAATGCCGCCGCGAGATTTACTCACCTGGCTGAACAATTATTTGCAAGCGATGACCAACTGTATTATGGATCACGGCGGCGTTGTAGATAAATACATCGGTGATGCAATTATGGCAGTTTTTGGGGTGCCTTTTTGCCATACCGAATATGGACAAATTCAACAAGATGCTTTGAATGCAGTTGCGGCTTGTATTGCGATGCACGAACGGCTGCACCAACTTAATCAGCAGCTTAGAATTGAACGCAAACCTTTAATTAAGTTTGGCATCGGTTTGCATACCGGACAGTTAGTTGCTGGCAGCGTGGGCGGTTCCAGGCGTTTGAATTATTCTGTGATCGGCGATGCTGTCAATGTTGCTGCTAGATTGGAGGCGATGAATAAGGAAATTGTTTCTGACAGTCCTTTTAATTTGTTGGTGACGGCGAGGACTTTTTCTTACGTGCGCGATCGCTACGAAGGCCAAAAAGTAGGCTCGATTCAATTGCGCGGCAAAAAAGAAGAGACTGTGGTTTATGCTATTTTGGGCGAAAAGCATTAGTCAGTTGTCGGTTGTCGGTTGTCAGTTGTCAGTTGTCAGTTGTCAGTAGGGAAAATTACCTTTTTCCCAATTCCCCATTAGACATTCCCCATTCCCCATTCCTAATGACTACTGACTACTGACCAATCTAATCAAATACGCTTAGCCGCAGACTGTGAGCTATTTTTTCTAATAGAAATAAGCCACCGATAGAATTTCCGTCTTTATCCAGGGGCGGACTATAAAAGCCGATCGCACCTTGACCCGGAATTACCGAAAGCATTGCCCCGCTAACTCCAGACTTTGCCGGCAGCCCCACCCGCAGCGCAAAGCGACCCGACGCTTCATACAAACCGCAAGTTGCCATCAGCGCTTTGACAGTACGGCTGTTTTCCCTCATTGCTCGATCGCCACTATTTACCAAAACCATCCCCAGCTTAGCTAAATCCTCCACACTTCCCGACAAACAGCAGACGCGATTGTAGGTTTCTAAAGCAATTTCTGCATTTTGAATATAACCAGATTCTACCATTCTCAAGGCTAGATTCCTATTGTTTTGATTCGGGTTTGTCTTCACTGAATCGAGCATTAACTCGTCAAGAAATAACTGACTGTTTGCCTGTTGATTTAACCATTCGAGCAAGTTTTGACAGCGCGCCACAGCATTTTCACCGGGCATCAAAGACGCTAGGGCGATCGCTCCGCTATTAATCATCGGATTTCTCGGCTTCCCTTCGTCTATTTCGAGTTGAATTAGGGAATTGAAAGGCAGTTCCGAAGGCTCGCAGCCAACGCAGTCAAATACCCTTTTTTCGCCCAATTCGCACAGCAAATAAAGCAGCACAAAGGGCTTGACTACACTCATCAGCGGGAATGTTTTAGCAATTCTACCCCAGCTCAAAAATTTACCGTCAATTGCCCGAATTTGCACGTCAAACCCTTGTCTGTCGGCTCGCGCAAGGAGAGGTATGTACGCGGGGATTTGACCGGATTTACTGCGATTTATTGCCTCTTTTGCCCAAGCTGCTAGTTGTTCGGGTTCCAAGGAAGATAGTTGGCTGGTGGATATATTCACGCTCGATTATTTCGATCATTTTAAATTTTAGATTGGTATTCCTGGCGCGATATTGAGCCATAAGCCCGGTTTGTTAACGGAATTGCGTCACTTGGGCCCGCTGCGGGAAGAAACTGGGTTTCTTGGGGGATCTCAACCAAGCTCGAACTTGAAGCTATTGACGTTTCTGTCCGCCGGGAGCAAATAAATTTTTCATAAAAAACCTGTACTTTGCATAAAAATCTCCCCTTCACCCGGATATATAAGTAGCAGCTTCAAGGCCAGGCTGCTATCTAAAACAAACCAGCACTAGCTGGAAATGCCTTCAGATTCTTATGTTTAAGCCCCTGTAAGGGGCGGGGTGCATATTTAACTTAATTCTTTCAGAGTTCGCAAAATCCTGTCCGGAAAACCCCCGAACCTTTAAGAATGTACTATCCAACCGGATTCACCAAAACCAGGATAAAAAAATGGCAGATGAAGCGAAAGCAGAAGCACCAAAGCCCGCTCCCATGATTTTTAAGGGTGTGTGCAAGGAGGGAGTTCTCAAAGGCAAAGAAATTGAAGGCAAACTAGATATCAAAGTCAACGTCGAATCTGTCACAACCCCAGAAGCACCGCCCAAAAAATCCGAGTGGGAGCCAGTTATCTTTTGGGTATTGTTTGCATTCATGGCAAACTTGATTGTCGGCGACCCCGCCGGAATGAGAAAAAAATACAGCTCCCCACAAAGGTCTCATTCTCATCAGATGTTAAACCAATCTGGGGAGCAGTCGCTGTTGCCTAAGAAAAACACCAGCAACTTGCCACTTTAGGCTCTGGGAGCCTGCCAGCCGCGCAAATAGTAATAAAAAGACCCGAAATATTCATCGAATACTCGCGTCGTAGTTACCAAAGCTTCTGCACTGGGCAGAAAATCTCCCGCGTCTAAGCGGAGTCTGGATTTTCCTCCTGATGTGGGTTGAAAAGTGTAGAAGTCGGTAGCCCTAGGAATCACCTGGATTCCCATATTCGCAAAAGCGAGGCTGGCACGCCGCATCTGAATCGCAGATGTTACCAGGATTACTTTGCGCGGGGCGCCACGGCTGTCGAGTATCTTTCTCACTTCTTGGGCGCTGGTGCGTATGTTGCTGCCGTTATCGTCGAGAACGATACTGCTGCGCGGCACGCCCATGTTGTTTGCCAGCAAAGTCTCGATATCCTTCGCTTCCCCAACATAACCCTCCAACTCGTCTCTGGGGCCAGCGGTAACGATGACCATCGGTGCCACTTTTTGGCGGTACAAAACGGCAGCATAGGGCAGGCGATTGCCTGTATCTGTCAGTTGAATCGCTACTCGGTTGGGGATGTGAGGCTGAGTGGTTCCCTTGCCTAGGAGAACTATCGCTGCGGCAGTTTCATCGCAGCAAGCTGTGCGGACGGCAGCAGCGGCGTCCCGTTCTGCTTGGTCGGCGAACCAGTAAGCGACAACTGGCATACTCGAAAGGATCAAAACTAGCAGCGCTGCCAGGATCATTCTCGGCGCCGGGTTGCGGATGCCCCCGTTCGTGATCAGCGCCGATGCAATCACCAGCAGAGTGATGGAAAAACCCAGCGGCTTAAAGAAGAAGGCTATGAGCCCGAAAATCGCTGCTCCGACTGGTGTGTCTGGCGCAAAAAAAGCCAGGAACAAAAGGCTGATCAGCAGCAAAACGCGCAGTCGGTCTAATAACGGATTGTCTTTACCTCCTGATTGATCCCACCACGATTTGATCAGTGAGAACAGGAGGAATAGAAATAGAATGCGAGCTAACAGTTCTGGCATCTTGCAATATTCTGTGTCTTCATAAATTAGTACGGAAGTGTGGAAACGAGCGCGAATTTAGCTGCGGGAGGAAATACGGACATCGGTGGGTTTTTAACTTTCGCGAATAACGCAGTCCGATCGCATTTATTCTGATGCTCGCTTCCGGTCAGCTATCAACCATTGGTTGCAGGGTGAAACCCGCTACTTCCAGTCACAGATTGCTGACAGTTAATTGGTAATTGATAACTGGTAATGGTTGATTGGTAATTGGTAATGGATTGAGTACGCCACAGGTGGAATTGACAATTCAAGCCTGCTTTGTTCTGCCTACTTTTTTCCCCATTACCTGTTACCGATTGACCAATCCCAATTTATCGGCGCTTCAGTTGATTCCGAATTGCCTGCGTTACCGTTTGAATTACTTTAACACGAGCATAATACTTGTTATTGGCCGCAATTAGCGTCCAGGGAGCAGCCGGCGTGCTGGTGCGCTGAATCATTTGATTCACCGCTACTTCATAATAATTCCACTTTTCCCGATTCCGCCAATCTTCCTCGGTGAGTTTGTATTGTTTAAATGAATTGTTTTGCCGCTCTGTAAACCGCTTTAGTTGCTCATCAGGACTGATGTGCAGCCAGAATTTAACTAAGACACAACCGAAACTGGTGAGTTGCTCCTCAAATTCGTTGATTTCCTGATAAGCTCGGCGCCATTCGGGTTCGGTGGCAAATCCTTCGACTCGCTCGACGAGCACTCTACCATACCAACTTCGATCGCAAATGCTGATTTTACCAGCAGTTGGCAGCCGTCGCCAGAACCGCCAGAGGTATTGGTGGGCTTTTTCTTCGTCTGTCGGCGCCCCAAAGGCATTAACGGTGTAACTGCGGGGGTCTAATACATCCGTCAAGCGTTTGATTGCTCCTCCTTTACCGGCGGCGTCCCAACCTTCAAACAGCACTAACACGGGGATTTCCTCTTCGTAGATACTTTGTTGCAGTTTCCCAAAACGGGTTTGTTCCTCGCGAAGTTGCTGTTTGTATTCGTCGGGCGACAACGATTGAGTTAAATCTACTTGGGCTAGCAAGTCGGGTTCAGTAGGTTGTAAGTGTTCTTGATGCGGCAATTGTATCGGTGCTGATTGCATCGTTCGTCTGTCTAAGGCTTCTGTAATTGTCGCTGCCATTTGCGTTAAAACTTTGACTCTCGCCCACCGCTGACAATCGCCTTCTACTAGCGTCCAAGGTGCGGGGCCAGTGCCGGTTTGGGATACCATTTCTTCGGCAAAAGTTGTGTATTCTTCGTATTTTTTTGCTTGTTTCCAATCTTCTGGCCGCACTCGCCAGGCTTGTAAGGTGTCGTCTTCTAGTTTTTTGAGCCGATGCTTGAGTTCTTTTTTGCTCAAGTGAATCCAAAATTTGGCAATTGCGGCGCCGTCATCAACCATCTGCCGCTCGAAGGCGTTGATTTGCCTGATTGCTGTGGGTACTTCGGCGTCGGAGACTCGATCGAACAATCGGTCTTCTAAAATGTGAGTGTACCAACTGTGGTAGAAAAAACCAATTTTGCCGCGGGCGGGGAGTTTCTGCCAAAACCGCCACAGAAAAGGATAGCCCATTTCTGCATCTGACTGCGGCCAAATCGGGTGGACGGCAAACCCCCGCGGGTCCATGTACCCTACCATTTGTTTGACTAAAGCACCCTTGCCGGCAGCGGCCCAGCCTTCGAGAACGATAATTGCGGGCAATTTTTTTTCCCTGCAGGCCAGTTGGAGCGATCGCAACTGTTGCATTAAAATTTCTATCTTGGCATCATAGGTTTCTTTATCCAGGGAGAGATCTAAATCGAGGTTGTCGAGCATATTTACCTCATATTAATCTGTAAAAAACAGTTTAACGTTAGTTTAACGTTAGGATAAAATTAAATCCTCAACTCAGGGAAAAACGTTATAAAAATTACAGTTACGGCTGGTTAAAAGCCTGAGCGCTCCTGCAATCAAATGCCAGCCTCGTTAATACTAGCAACATTCCCTCGATTTCCAACTTGCCAAAAAAAACAGCTCAGGTTATAGTTGAAATAGGCAACTTTTAAATAAGTTAAACTTCTCCCCTCCCCCGATCGGGCGAGTTAACAGGAGGAGCCAAAAATCCCTGAAAAAGGATTTCTTGTAAAAAGAGCAAAAGTAAAAATCAACTACCCGGTGGGGGTGACAACTTCTTTACTTAGCTGTAGAAACTTTATTCAAACAATAGTAGTTACTTAAGCACCAAGCTTGGTAACGAAAGAGAGCGCGACTCATCGACATCCAGCCATAAACTCACCTACAAAACTAGCCCAAAAAGCAAACCAATTTTTATGATTGCGCTATAAGATAAAACCTGAAAGCCTGGGTGATATAAACAGGTTTCTGAGTTTTATCGACACCATTCTCAAATACTAAAAACAGTTTAGATGCGGGCTCGCGTGCTCGCCCCACAAGAGTATTTATTTCTTGTGGAACAGGCCGAAAAGCCTGTTACTGACGTTTGTCCAAAATGTCTGAATTACTGTACTTGTTTGCCAATACCAACTAAGAGGAACAGTCCGAAATTACGGATTGCAAGTTTTTCATGAATATCTTGACAACACGCTCCTACAAGGGCGAAACTGACTGGTGCGCGATCGCAAATTTGATCGATGCTTGCGAAGCCGTAGATAGACTCGGCGAAGAAGTCTCAGCAACTGAACTCAAGCTAATACTTGATGCACCCAAACTCGACAAAGCCCGCGACGTGCAGTTGTGGGAAGATGGTAATTACAAACTAATCGGTTTGTCACTCCTAGATATGCCCGATTCTCCTGCAGAAATAGACGCTTGTCTTTGGTTTTATGTGGAGCCAAATGTTCGTAGCAAAGGTTTAGAAAAAGACATAATTAAGTGGGCAGAAAAGCGGCTGCGCGAAGTAGGAAAAGAACGGAATTTACCTGCAAAATTGCGTACCTACAGCCGCGAGGACAAAACCGATGAGATGCGGCTGCTAGAAAAACAGGGCTTTGAGGTCGATCGCTATTTTTGGACAATGGCCCGATCCCTCGCCGAACCGATTCCCGCGCCGGAATTCCCTGCCGATTTTGCACTGACTCACGTATCCGGAGAACAAGACATTCAACCCTGGGTAGAGATGTTCAACCAGTCATTTATCGATCACTGGAACCACCACGATTTAACTGCGGAAACCGTGCGCTACTGGATGCAAGACGCCAATTATCAGCCGGAATTAGATTTAATTGCTGTTTCGGGAGATCGTAAATTTGCAGCTTTCTGCGATTGTCAAATCAAACCCCAAAAAAACGCCCGCAGCGGCACCAAAGACGGCTGGATTGAATTGTTGGGTACGCGGCGCGACTTTCGGAAAATGGGTTTAGGAAAAGCGATGCTGCTGGCGGGTTTGCATAAGTTGAAAGCAGCGGGTGCAAACACAGCTAAACTCAGCGTTGATGCTGACAGTTTGACAGGGGCGACAAAGCTTTACAAATCAGTGGGTTTCCGCCCGATGGAAACTTGGATCGAGTGGGCTAAGACTGTTTAGAAAAGGTTGGCAGTGAAGGCAAGAATCCCGACGGCTTAAAGAAGTCGGGGTTCTCAAGTGCGATCAAATTTTGCGATCGACTTTTGGGTCAAGTGCGATCGCCTTTTTGGATCGAATGGGCGATCGCACTTTTCTTGATTTTCTAAATCAACCGGAAATTAGCCGATGTTATCGCATTGGCACTCACTCCAATCATCACACCTAACTCTTCTCCTGTCAAGACATTTTTGATGAGAGTTCCCTGAGTATTTTGAGTTATTACTAACTGACCAAAGCTTAAACCTTCGCTTAATCCAATCAAGTCTTGACCAATTGTAAAATCAGCAATAATATCAAATCCTTGACCAGCTTTTAAGGCAAAGATATCGTTGCCGATACCGCCAATCAAACTATCATTCCCCATGCCTCCGTCAAGGAGATCGGAGCCTTTCCCACCCGTGAGAGAATCGTTATCTAGACCTCCGTAAAGAGTATCATTACCTTGATTACCAAGGATGATGTCGTTACCTTTGCCGCCATAAAGGATGTCATTATCCTTGCCGCCATAAAGGATGTCATTATCCTTGCCACCATAAAGGATGTCATTGCCTTTGCCGCCATAAAGGATGTCATTGCCTTTGCCTCCGAAGATTAAATCGTTGCCCGACTCGCCAAGAACGATGTCGTTTCCTTCTTCTCCATAGAGGATGTCGTCACCTTTGCCTCCGGTGATGAAGTCGTTGCCTTGATTGCCATTAAAGATGTCGTTGCCGGCACCACCATATAAGTTGTCATCCCCGGATTGGCCATCGAATATATTGCCGTTGTTAGTGCCGAAAAATTCATCGTTTTGGGCAGTGCCTATTGGAATTCCCGATACACCAAGTATGGTGTTTTCAACTGCATTGGGTTGCTTTAAAGTTGGTGTCGGAGTCGGTGTTCCCGATGGTGTCGGTGTTCCCGATGGTGTATCTGTGCCGGTTGGTATTCCCGCTGTACCGGTTGGTATTCCCGCTGTACCCGTTGGTATTCCCGCTGTACCCGTTGGTATTCCCGCTGTACCGGTTGGTATTCCCGCTGTACCGGTTGGTGTTCCCGCAGTGCCCGTTGGTGTTCCCGCTGTACCCGTTGGTGTTCCCGCAGTGCCGGTTGGTATTCCCGCAGTGCCGGTTGGTGTATCTGTGCCGGTTGGTATTCCCGCTGTGCCCGTTGGTGTATCTGTACCTGTTGGTGTATCTGTACCCGTTGGCGTATCTGTACCCGTTGGCGTATCTGTACCCGTTGGTGTTCCCGCTGTGCCCGTTGGTATTCCCGCTGTGCCCGTTGGTGTATCTGTGCCGGTTGGTATTCCCGCTGTGCCCGTTGGTGTATCTGTACCCGTTGGTGTATCTGTGCCGATTGGTATTCCCGCTGTGCCCGTTGGTGTATCTGTACCCGTTGGTGTATCTGTACCCGTTGGTGTTCCCGCTGTACCGGTTGGTGTTCCCGCTGTACCGGTTGGTGTTCCCGCTGTGCCCGTTGGTGTATCTGTGCCCGTTGGTGTATCTGTACCGGTTGGTGTTCCCGCTGTACCGGTTGGTGTTCCCGCTGTGCCCGTTGGTATTCCCGCTGTGCCCGTTGGTATTCCCGCTGTGCCGGTTGGTGTATCTGTACCCGTTGGTGTTCCCGCTGTGCCGGTTGGTGTATCTGTACCCGTTGGTGTTCCCGCTGTGCCGGTTGGTGTATCTGTACCCGTTGGT
>NZ_JAUBRB010000071.1:0-29071 GCF_036701585.1 Microcoleus sp. POL10_C6
AATTATGAGTTAGCTCTAGGGGGCTAAATTTAAAACTTCTGATTATAACATATATCTTTTTTGCAAGAGGTCTATTGTGATACAGGTCTTTGGCTGGCATATTGGAATAAATTAATTTTTAATTATTGATGAGAGCTCATGCTAATTTTTAGCCCTAGATATTCCTGAAAAAATCAAGCAATTTCCGCCGCGAAAAACCGACCATCGCAGCGCTCATATTCATCTTCCAAAAGCCATGAATGAGCCTCATCATAGGTTGAACTCAGAAACAGAGACTTATAGTTTGTTGGTGGGTCATAAATACAAAAACCTCCATTTTTCCCACTTACTAACATCAAAATTAGAGGGGGGAAAACACTCGAATTTACCCACAATTCGATAAATTCCCAATCATTAATTTGTTCGGCGAGGTCTGGTGTGTGCGATAACATGATATTCAGTTTACCAAAACTCCACACAAAAAGCGATCGCCCGCCCAACACCACCAATACCTCCAGACTTGCTACTGTAAAGAGAGTTAGATTTAATCAAAATCAGCGCAAGCAATTATGAGCGGTACTGTTACATCCCCCAACAACCTCAACCAGCAGCGGCCACTCTCCACGGCATCCGCTGACACTTCCAGTTCCCTGCTGGGCGACTTCATCCAAGAAACACTCGCCTTAACCAAGCGCCTGTTTATTCAATTGCAGCGCCGCCCCTCGACGCTAGTTGCAGGAATTATTCAGCCGCTGATGTGGTTGGTTTTGTTCGGAGCTCTGTTTGAAAATGCACCCGCCGGCTTGTTCGGCGAAAGCCAGAATTACGGACAATTTCTCGGCGCTGGTGTAATCGTTTTTACAGCCTTTGCCGGGGCGCTGAATGCTGGTTTGCCGATTATGTTCGATCGCGAGTTCGGATTTCTCAACCGCCTGTTAGTCGCGCCGTTGGCTTCGAGATTTTCGATCGTCCTCGCTTCGGCTATTTTTATCGTCAGCCTCAGCTTTATCCAAACCGGCACAATCGTTACAGCGGGCGCGTTTTTGGGCGCGGGATTCCCCGGAATTGCCGGACTAGGGGCGATCGCCCTAATTGTGCTGCTGTTAGTTTTGGGCGTCACGGGCTTGAGTCTGGGTTTAGCCTTCGCTCTCCCCGGCCACGTAGAATTAATAGCGGTAATTTTTGTTACTAACTTGCCGCTGTTATTTGCGAGTACAGCCCTCGCGCCGCTGTCATTTATGCCAGAGTGGCTGCAAGTTGTGGTGACTCTCAATCCTCTGAGTTACGCGATCGAACCCATCCGCTACCTGTACCTGCACAGCGATTGGTCGCTAGCCAGTGTAGTGATGCAAGCTCCTTGGGGTACAGTCACCTTTGGAGGAGCGCTATTAGTGCTGCTGGCGTTTGATTTGGTGGCGCTGCTGAGCATTCAACCGCTGCTGAAACGCAGGTTTGCTTAGGGCGATCGTTTCACCTGCACCGTCAATTCTAGGATGCCTTTCGTCCTGTCAACTTAAGCTAAAACCGATAGTCCGTCAGGGGTTGAAATAAGAGCCTCAAAGCCAAAGTCCTCTTGCATAGGACTAATGAGTTCTTCAGTCCTCTTTGAGAGGACTTTAGCTATGAGACAGGGAATTCATTCCCTGGCGGACTACCGGGTAGGCGAGAGGACTAATGAGTTCTTCAGTCCTCTTTGAGAGGACTTTAGCTATGAGACAGGGAATTCATTCCCTGGCGGACTACCGGGTAGGCGAGAGGACTGGCGGACTAAAAGCTTAACTTGACACCAATGGGCATTGCCCTGTCCTGAGCCCCAGTGAAGTAATATAATATTTACTCACAAGTCAGAATATTGTTTAGATAGAATTGTTTTTTTGAAAGTTCACCTAATAAATTATGAACACCAAAACTTCCAAATCCGGCAAATTGATGATAGGGATTGCTGCAAGCGCGATCGCATCCTGTGCTCTGTTCTGCCCTCAAGCAAGCTTCGCTCAAGCCAGCGGTTTAAATAATGCCCAACCGCTGCAAGACTTTCAAACTCAAGACAATACCGACCCCTTTTCCGGCCGCAGCAGCGGCAGCGGAATATTTGATTTAATTCACAGATCCAAATTGGGAGGCGGCCGCAGCATGGAAGAATTTAATAGCGAACAGCAACAAAATTTGAACGATGCGGCCGCAGAATTTCGCAACAAACAGCGCCTACTACTGGAAAAGCAAGCTGTACCTTCAGGAGGGGCGATCGCACCAGCAGAAATTACCGCCCCCGTCCCTTAAATTGACAAATTTTGTTCGCAGCAAGGACTTGAGTTTTTATTGACTTAAAACCTCCGACATAGAAAACGGATTTCTTAGTCTAGCCTTGCGCGGGCGAAAGTTTGTCTAGCAGCGATTTCAAGATCCAAATCTTATCTATAGCAACCGCCAAGACGGTTAGGACATTCTTAACCGCTAAAACCATTGCTATTACTGCTTCTTCCTTCTTCCTTCTTCCTTCTTCCTTCTTCCTTCTGCTATAAAAACCATCGCTTAATCCCGTTCCAACCACGCCCGCATTTTACCCGGATTAAGCAAACCGTAAGGATCGACCAACTCTTTAAACTGCAACTGTTCCACATTAATACTTTTCATCCCTCCATCTTCCAATATATAAGTGTGAGGATTAGCAATCAGTGCGCCTTGCTCTTCGTGATAGCGAATAATTTCATTGAGCCGTGATTCCGTAGTGTAGCGAACTATTTGCAAAGCAGCGGCGATCGCCCTGCCATTCATCCGCAAAAACTCCAAGTGCATCATCACCTCATCCCCATAAAAATTATACAGTTCCTCAATCAATTTCAAACCTTTATCTGGGGGAAAAAGCGTCTGCAAATAAGTCAGAGACGGGTCAACGCTGCGAGCGTGCAGAGTTGTATGATTCCAAGTAAATTCAGCAATAGCCGCACCTTTGCTCGCTGCTTGCGCGTTTTTTTGATAGCAAATTGTGCCGCCATATTCGCGCACCAAATCTTGCAGCGGTTCCAGACAAGATTCAGCTACCATTAACAAAGCGCAGTGCTTACCTTCAGGAATTGCATCGCGGAAAGCAGCAAAATAAGCAGGAATCGGCCAAGCACAAACACAAATTAGTTTTTTGATAATTCCGTCAGCATCGCCCAAAGCTTGACCGAAGTTTGCCGATGTCATAAAATCGTCAAAAGCGACGATGATTTCCGCCCAAGCATAAGCAGGGGCGAGGGGAATTTCTAACTCAGTAATAATCCCATTTGTGCCGTAAGCGTGATTGACTTTTTGCACTTCATCGCCGCGCAATTCGATGACGCGGGGTTCGTCTTCCATTGTAACGACTCGCACGGCATGAAGATTTCCCCGATCGCGCAATTGGCCGTAAGTTATCGAACCAATTCCCCCGCTACCGCCGCCGATAAATCCCCCAATCGTAGCGGTGCGATAGGTTGAGGGAACCATCCGCAATTCCCAACCAGTTTCTCGCGCTTGTTTGTCGAAAACCGACATTTTCACCCCTGGTTCTACACAAGCTAAACCCGGTTTTATCCAGCGGATACTGTGCATTTTGCTGGTATCTAAAATGACGCCGCCCTTGAGGGGAATGCACTGCCCATAATTGCCCGTTCCTGCACCTCTAACAGTTAGCGGAATTTTAAATTTGACGCAGGCTGCAGCAATCCGCAAAACTTCGGCTTCGCTGGCGGGACGAACTACTAAATCTCCTGTTTTATCACTTAAGAGAGGTTGCAAAACTGGACTGAAGTGATAATAGTCTTGAGATAGCTTGACAACTTGCGCGCGATCGCTAATTATTTCAATTCCCGATAGTTCCGACGAGAAAGCATCCCAGTCAATACTTTGAATCGCAGTTGCAGTCATTTTTTTTCCTTTATGCTAGCAGTATTATATCAAATCCGCCCTTCATCGGAATTATTCATCTCTCTGTTCTCTTCCTCTGCGTTCTCTGCGTACTCTGCGGTTTAAGCATTCCAATGCAACCGGAATTCATATTATATATTTTCTCAATCACAACTTAGTAACATAAAATACTAACTGCAATCTTTCTTTAAGTAGTAAAGTGCTTATTCGCGCACCCTACATATAGAATTTCTGCCTCCAAGAATGTTTTTTTCAATTAACAAATCCCCCAAAAACCGCCATCCCGTAGTATTTCCAAGGCACTGCCACAGTGTCAAATCCAGATGAGACCAGCATTTCCAACTGTGCCGAAAGTGTAGCTAGACGATCGGGATTAGAATACCCGTAAGAGACACTCGTTCCCACATTTGCGCGAATTTGT
Organism: Microcoleus sp. POL10_C6; assembly: GCF_036701585.1. NCBI lineage: Bacteria > Bacillati > Cyanobacteriota > Cyanophyceae > Oscillatoriales > Microcoleaceae > Microcoleus > Microcoleus sp. POL10_C6. Next base: position 4,292 of record NZ_JAUBRB010000071.1, read on the forward strand.
GCTAAAGTTTCCCCCTGATTTAGCGCCCAATCTTCTCGCGCCGCTTGATAAATATCTTTCATTGCTGCTGATTCTGCTAAAAGAGGATCGGCATTCCAAAAACATCCACCAGCACTTAAACTTCCGCGAATCCGTTGAAACAATTTCAACTTCATCTCGTCCTCAAGATGGTGAATTGCCAGAGATGAAATGCAAGCATTGAATTTATCCCCCAATCCCGAAAAATTTGGATTGTTCGCCCATTCTCCAAAATCCATTTCTATGCCAGTCCACCGGGCTGCGTATCCTGCCGAGTCTATTTTGGCGCGGGCAAAATCAAGCATTCGCGCCGAGTAATCGACAGCAACTATTTCCGCCGATGGGTAGCGTTGGAGAACTTTTAAAGTGAGTTCCCCCGTACCGCAGCCGAGTTCTAAAATGCGGTGGTTTGTGTTAGCAATGCAGTCGGCTAATACATCCAGCATTTCGTCATACTTAGGTAAAAGTCGCCGAATGCCGGTATCAAAATCAGCAGTATTGACGAAAACTTCTCCCGGAAAAATTTCGTTGCGCGCCGGTGAGGCAGTAGAGTCAGAATTCACGATCGCCAACCATAGACTACAATTGCTATCCTAACCGAGATCGAGCAAAAATTCCGCGCGATTGCCGCTATCCCGTAGGGAATCGCCATTATAAACTTATGCGTAGTTTTACGGACAAACGAAACACTGGCGGTAAACAATAATTAACCCTCGGTTGCACTCAGAGAGTCTTGCTTTACCCCGGACGCCAGCAAAACACTCTGAAAAAGCAGTGTTATGTTAGTAGTGCATAAATTCCCATCAAGATTAAACCTCACACTTGAGGATACCATGCGCCAGTTGATTTCTCGAATTCGGGCTGCCATCAGCCAATTAATTTACAAGCGAATTCTGCTTGCGGTGACAATTTTATTTTGTGTAGGTGTAGGAGTAGCGATGGCAAATATGTCTCGTCTTTCCTCCACCCTAATCGAATCGCAAGCCCTCCAAAATGCCACCCTCTATGCCCAAGCTGTTAAAGAAGCCCGCACCCTTTACAGTTCCGATGTTGTCAATCCTCTCAACACCGCTAAAGCGATTAACTTTACCCACGACTACAACCCGACAAAAGTAACAGTTCCCGTACCGGCCACTTTCTTAATAGAACTGGGCAACCAGATCACTAACAAAAATCCCGAAGTATCACTTCGTCTCTACAGCGACTACCCGTTTCCCTGGCGGCGAAAAGAAGGCGGAGCCCGAGACGATTTTGAACGGCAAGCTATTACTTATTTGACAAAAAATCCGACCCAGAAATTTTTTCGCAGTGAGAATTATCGCGGCAAGCCAGCCTTTCGATATGCCGAGGCAGATACTCTAAGTTCTAGCTGCGTTAACTGTCACAATACTCACCGTGACAGTCCTAAAACTGATTGGAAAGTGGGAGATGTGCGGGGGATATTAGAAATTACTCAACCTCTCGATACTATCACTCAAAAAACTCGCGGGGGACTGAAAAATTTGTTTTTACTGTTAGTAGGACTTTCTATTTTAGGGGTGACAGGATTAACTTTATCTATCAGCAGGTTGCGCCAAAATGCTAAACAATTAGAACAGCGCGTCAGGGAACGCACGGCACAATTGCAAGAAACTAATGTAGAATTGGTAAATGAACAGGAAAAGTGCGATCGCCTGCTGCTCAATATTTTACCCGAATCCATTGCTGCCAAGCTAAAAAACGGTCAAAGCAGTATTGCTGACGGCTTCGCAGAAGTCACGATTCTGTTTGCGGATATCGTAGGCTTTACCGTGCTTTCAGCACAAATATCTCCCGAAGAATTGCTCAAGTTTCTCAACGAAATTTTTTCAGCCTTCGATGGTTTAACGGAAAAGTACGGCTTGGAAAAAATCAAAACAATTGGAGATGCTTATATGGTAGTGGGAGGTTTGCCAAATCCCAGCACCAACCACGCCGAAAGCATTGCGGAAATGGCCTTAGATATGCAGGAGGAATTAGCAAAATTTAATGCCAAACATCATGCAGGAATTAACATTCGCATCGGCATCAATACCGGGCCGGCAATTGCGGGGGTTATTGGCACTAAAAAATTCATTTACGACCTCTGGGGCGATGCCGTCAATACAGCAGCCCGCATGGAATCCCACGGGATTGCCGGCGCGATTCAAGTCACAAAAGCAACTTACGATATCTTGCAAAATAAGTATCGTTTTGAAGACAGAGGAATTATCCACATCAAAGGCAAGGGCGATATGAATACTTATCTGCTTGCAGGCAGGCTAGTCAGCGCAGTTTCGGTTTAATTTGTTTATTATATTATTAAGGGGTCTGCTAGTTAGTCGGGAGTCATCAGTCGTTAGTGCTTAGCCAAGAACTAACCGTTAATGGCTGCTGGGTGTTGACTGCTGACAATTTCAGGAATTACACAGGGGATGTGAGAAACGCGGTTTCTACACAGTTGCTTTGTGGACTCACCCAAAATTTATTACCAGAAACCCGGTTTTTTTTCCTATTCCCTAAAGTCGCCATTTGCCAAATAGTAAATTTTATGTTTTTGCGGATTTTATCATTCTTGAGTTTTTTCAAATCTCGGTTGTCTAGGCAAATAGCTTTGTGGGTATTTGCTAGCATTCTTGTCATAGAGGGAATTATTTTAGTTCCCTCTTATTTTCGGCGCGAAAATGAACTTTTAAGCCAACTGGAACAGGTATCTCGCGCGACTGTGGATTCCCTAGAGTTTTTGCTCCAACAAGATATTTCCGATCGCACTTTTTTGCAAGAAGAAGTAAAAAATATTACTAAGGACTCTCAAGTAGTCTTAGGACTATCTATTTACCAAGCTAACGGTGAGCTAATATATACACTTGGCGAACCCCCAGAAATCCGTTTCGATCAACTAAAAAGATCTCGTATAGTTCACAATCACAATTTCGATGGTAAGCGCTACGATATTGCTTGGACGGAGCGACATTTGGGAGGCGATTATATCTTAATTGTGCGCCACGATGCTTCCACAGTTCAGCCGGAACTCTACGCATTTATCGGACGGGTTGCTGTTCTAGTCATCATTATATCAGCCTTTGTCACTTCTGTGACTATGTTCTTTTTAGGCGTGACAGTAATTGCACCTATATTGAGGTTGCGCGATGACTTGATCGCTGCCGGAGACGCTTTGAGCAAAGATCGAGAACAACCTGATTTCTACTCTCTGTCTGTCAAGCGCGATGACGAGTTGGGAGAACTCATGGTCGCCTTCAATCAAATGTTTCACCGAGTATACCAGGAAATTGCACAGCGGAAACAAGCTGAGGCAGTATTGCGCGCCGAACAAGAAAAGTCGGAACGTTTATTACTAAATATATTACCGGTAATGATTGCCGATCGCCTCAAACAAGGTCAGATAAATATTGCGGACGGATTTGCCGAAGTTACGGTTTTGTTTGCTGATATTGTGGGCTTTACCGAAATATCTTCGCGCACATCTCCTGAAGAATTAGTCGAATTACTTAACAAAATTTTTTCATCTTTCGATCGCTTAAGCGAACAATATGGCTTAGAAAAAATTAAGACGATAGGTGACAATTATATGGTAGCAGGCGGTTTGCCGCTTCCCTGTACAAATCACGCCGAATCTATTGCCGAAATGGCCCTGGAAATGCAGCAAGAAATTATGAAATTCCGCGACGAATGCGGTAAACCTCTCAATATCCGCATTGGCATTAATACTGGGCCTGTTGTAGCAGGTGTCATCGGTACTAAAAAGTTTATTTACGATTTGTGGGGAGATGCTGTGAATACAGCAAGCCGCATGGAATCTCAAGGACTTCCGGGTAAAATTCAAGTTAGCAACTCAACTTATGAGTTGCTGTGCGATAAGTATTTGTTGGAAAAGCGCGGTAAAATTAATGTTAAAGGCAAAGGATCTATGACGACTTATTTGCTCAAAGGCAGAAAATTGTAACTGACCAATTTAACCATCGCCGGGGTATACGTGATATGGCGGCAGACGTTGCAGCGCAGCCGCCCTCAACACCAAACTAGATTTTTTTTGAACGAACCACGAAGACGCTAAGGAAACGTTCGGCGAAGCCGTTCCCGTTCCCCGCAGGGGTTCCCGAAGGGTAGGGTAGGAAGAGAACAATAAAGAAGAAAAAATAAAAATTTCATAAGTGAGTAAAACTTGCTATATTAAAAGGCGACTTAATATTAGTTTGATTGGTAAAAATGACTGTGGATCAGGAACATAATTCTTCAAATTCACCGATTTGGCAGCCCTTCACGCAAATGAAAACGGCTGCCCCGCCGCTGAAGGTAATTCGGGGCAAAGGATCGGTGCTGGAATTAGCAGACGGGCGGCAAATTCTCGACTGCATTTCTAGTTGGTGGGTGACTGTTCATGGGCACAGCCATCCGGTTCTGGCTGAGGCTCTTTATGAACAAGCTCAAAAGTTAGAACACGTAATCTTTGCGGGGTTTACTCACGAACCGGCCGAGAAACTTGCAAGTAAATTGCTAACTCATACGCCTGCTTCTTTAACGCGGATTTTCTTTTCGGATAACGGTTCTACTGCTGTTGAAGTTGCTCTGAAAATGGCATTTCAATATTGGCGTAATCTGGGAGAAACTAACCGCACTAGCTTTATTAGTTTTGAGGGAGGTTATCACGGCGATACTGTGGGCGCGATGTCTGCGGGCAGAAGTTCGCTGTGGTGGGAATCTTTTGCACCTTTAATGTTTGCGGGGGATGTTGTTCCTTTTCCGGCGACTTTTGACGGCGATGATGAGGTGGAAAGCAAGGAGGCGGCGAGTTTAGAGAAATTGGAGTTTTTTTTAAAGCAGGGCAGCTATGCGGGAATTTTTATCGAACCTTTGGTGCAAGGTTCTGGGGGGATGCGAATGTGCCGCCCTGAGTTTTTGCAGGCGATCGCACAACTTGCCCGTCAGTTTAATGTATTGTTGATTTACGATGAAGTAATGACGGGTTTTGGTCGCACGGGCGAACTGTTTGCGTCGCTTAAATCTGGAACTTCACCGGATATCCTGTGTTTGTCTAAAGGATTGTCTGGTGGCTGCTTGCCAATTGCTGTCACAATGGCATCGGAGGATATTTATCAAGCTTTCTGGCGAGATGAATGGGACAAAGCTTTTTTTCACGGTCATTCTTACACCGGAAATCCCTTAGCTTGTGCGGTGAGTGTAGCATCCTTGGAGCTTTTGGAGCAAAACCCAAATGTGTATCAAGGGATGGAAAAACTCCACCACAAATATCTGAATCAATGGCTGAGAAATCATCCTAAACTCGAACGGATTCGGACTTGCGGCACCATCGCAGCAATGGATGTGAAAACGGAAAGCGTTTCCGGTTATTTTAATGACATTGCTCCTGTATTGAAAGCCAGATTTCTCGAAGCGGGTTTTTTGCTCCGCCCCTTGGGAAATACGCTTTACTTGATGCCTCCCTACTGCATTTCTCCTGATGAACTAGAATCGATTTATCGGGTAATTCGTCAGGTTTTGGATACTCTGTAAACCCTTTAATTTTAGTAATGAATTTACCCAATTGGAACGATTTGGCTGACGACGCGCTGGCGGGCAAATGTCTCTCTCGCGAGCAATCTTTAGCCGTATTGCGCGCACCGGATGAGGTTTTGCTTGAACAACTAAATGCAGCTTATCGGGTGCGCCGCCACTACTGGGGAAACCGAGTCAGGCTGCACTATTTGTTAAATGCTCAAAGTGGCCTTTGTCCTGAAGATTGCCATTATTGTTCTCAGTCAAAAATTTCGACTGCGGAAATTGAGAAATATCCGCTTTTAGCTAAGGAGAAAATTCTGGATGCCGCCCAACGCGCAGCAGACTTAAAAGCTGGTACGTTTTGTTTGGTGATTTCTGGCCGCCAACCTAGCGCATCTACTTTCGATCGCGTTTTGGATGCTGTTGAGACTGTGAAGGCAAATTATAACCTGAAAATCTGTGCTTGTTTGGGATTGTTGAGCGAGGAACAAACTCATCGTTTAGCTAAAGCTGGAGTCGATCGCGTAAATCACAATCTCAATACTTCCGAATCATATCACACGGACATTTGCACAACTCACACTTTTGGCGATCGGGTTGAAACCGTCGAACACGTAAAAGCAGCGGGGATCACAACTTGTTCCGGCGGAATTTTGGGGATGGGCGAATCGGATGATGATGCGATCGATTTAGCGCTTTCGCTTCGCAACTTGGGCGTTACTAGCGTGCCGGTTAACTTTTTTATTCCGATTCCCGGTACGCCATTTGCAGATGTGAACAGGTTAACTCCCCGCCAATGTTTGCGAATTCTGTGTTTGTTCCGATTTTTGCTTCCTAGCCAAGAAATTCGGATTGCTGGGGGACGGGAAGTGCATTTGCGATCGCTGCAACCTCTCGGACTCTACCCCGCTAATTCTATTTTTGTTGGCGATTATCTGACAACTCCCGGACAAGCTGCCCATCAAGATTGGGACATGATTCGAGATGCGGGATTTGCGATCGAATCCCCCGAAGGTTCTCTCTTAGAAGTTGATTCAGCAGTTACAAAATCCTAACAAAAATCCCTGGTTGTCTAACTCTTATAGCAGTTTTCAATCGGATGAAATAGAGTAGGACACGGCAGTGTCGTGTCCCTACCAAATATCTATATTTCATGTTTACGCATGGGCGGATAGAAACCGGATTCCTGACGTAGCAAATGCGTCAGCCGTAAGTTCTTAGATTCTAGCCAAAAACCCTTATTTTCCGGTTGACAGTCTTCAATCTAAAATCTCAAATCTCAAATCTAAAATAATACAAGAGGGGGAAATTGTGGACAAACGCGAAGAAATTACGATCGCAGAATACCAGCTAACTGCCGAATCTTTCCGAGAAGGAACTTGGAATCACGACGTATCCCAAAATCGATCCGCATTGACGGCTGCTATGCCCCGCAATCCCGGTAAAATTCTCGATATAGGATGCGGGCCGGGACGAGATTTAGTAGCCTTCAAGAGCCAAGGACACACAGTTGTAGGCTTAGATGCAACTCCAGCTTTTGTAGAAATAGCAAAGAAGTTATCGGGATGCGAAGTTTGGCAACAATCTTTTCTGAATCTCGACTTGCCAAAAGCCGAATTTGACGGTATTTTTGCCAATGCTTCCCTGATTCACGTTCCCAGCGACGAGATGGTGAAAGTGCTGCAAGATTTGCACAAAGCCTTAGTTGTTAACGGTGCAATTGTCATGTCAATGTGTCGGGGAAATTGGGAAGGATACGACGAGAGACCAACGGGAAAACGCTATACTGCCGGATGGGAATATCATACTTTAGCGCCTTGTTTAGAAAAAACAGGATTTGCAATTGTCAATCACTACTATCGCCCCCCCGGCTTACCCCGCGAAGCTCAATCTTGGGTAGTAATGGTGGGCAAAAAACTCTAACGTAAATGGGAAATTGCCAATCTTTCCCCTCTCTTCCTCTGCGTACTCTGCGCCCTCTGCGGTTAAATAAAAAAACTAATTCACCCATTGACAGAGGATTGTTGTATAATAACCCACAGTCAAATAAACCAATTTCTGCATAACTTAAAACACAATTAATATGACAGAGAAATTCCACATTTTTTTAGCGGGTGCTAGTCGAGGCGTCGGCTTAGAAATCGCGAAATGTCTGACAGCACAAAAGATGCAAGTAACTGCACTTTTGCGATCGCCCGCAACCAGCACCGAATTAGAAGCAATGGGCATCAAAATCGTGACTGGCGATGCTTTGGATACAGCAGCTATGGAAGCTGCGATGGCTGGCGGTGAGCCAATTCATGCCGTAATCAGCACAATTGGCGGCTTGCCCAAAGATGGGGAAAGAGCCGATTATTTGGGAAACAAAAACTTGATTGATGCGGCAGTGAAAGCAGGCGTGCAAAAATTTATTTTAGTTTCATCAATCGGCAGCGGTAATAGTGTCGGCGCTTTGCCACCCCAAGCTTTAGAAACTTTGCGCCCGGTTTTAATTGAAAAGGAAAAAGCCGAAAATCATTTGATAGCAAGCGGGATGATTTATACAGTGATTCGTCCCGGCGGACTCAAATCGGAACCTGCAACAGGCAACGGTATTTTAACAGAAGATTGTCGAGTTTCTGGAACGATCCACCGGGCAGATGTAGCGCGGCTAGTTTGTCAGTGTTTAGTTTCTGATGCTGCTAACAATAAAGTTGTGTCGGCGGTAGATAAACAGATGGTTTACGGCCATTCAGAATTTGAGGTATTAACTTTTTAGGGGCGGTTTTAGCGCAAAATAAGCTGTCTGGCATCTAAATTGTATTTTTTGGGCGGGCTAGAAGCCCACCCCACAGGAAAATTCAATTCTTGTGGAACAGGCATCTTGCCTGTTCCTAAAAATGCGCCCACCCCACAAGAAAATTGAACTTTTGTGGAACAGGCATCTTGCCTGTTCCTAAAAATGCTGCAAGATTTTACACTCAAGAATCAAAGGGCTTAATCCACGATCGCCCGATCGCCCAATCCAAAACCAAACCCGCGATCGCAAACAACACCACACTCTCGACACCGCGAACCGCAAACGGCAATAAGTCTTGTAGTGCGGGCATCTTGCCCGCCTCAAAAGAAACTCTCGCCTCAAAAGACAATCCAGCATCCAACTGTCCAAAAGCCCGCACCAGTCCAAAAGCCAACACCGCACCAGATTTAAGCTGCGGGTTAACATCTCGGCGAATCGCATAGCGGTAAGTCACGCCGAACAAAAAACCGCCCAAAAGTGCGATCGTCCCTCTCAAGGCAAAATTTAGGTCAATTTCCCTTACCTGCAAACTCGCCAGAGAATCCAACCTATCCGCCAGAATTAAGCTATTACCAAGGGCGATCGCCCCAAAACCCAGCAAACAAGAAAAAGCAGCAACACTCCCTGCCTTCAAAGATTCTACCCGTTCAGCCGCACTAAAATTTGACGAATCCTTCACAGCGCCCTCATTTCAAAAATGGCTCAAATTGACTTATCATAAGGTTTGGAGTCACTTTGTACAGTTTGTTCAATAAATAGCTATGGATATTTTGTCACTCGGTTGGGTTTCGGTGCTAGTTCTGTTCTCCTTCTCAATTTCAATGGTCATTTGGGGACGCAACGGTTTCTAGATTCCAGAATAGCTTGCGGGGCAGGCTTTTTAACGGCCCCGCATTTTTTATAATCCTATTTAACCCAATCAAAATAACAGGAGTTGTCAACATGACAGCCAAAAAAATCTTAATGTTAGTCGGCGACTTTGTAGAAGACTACGAAGTAATGGTTCCCTTCCAAGCACTGCAAATGGTAGGTCATACCGTCCACGCAGTCTGCCCGGACAAAGCAGCAGGCCAAACAATTCGCACCGCAATTCACGACTTTGAAGGCGATCAAACCTACAGCGAAAAACCAGGTCACAACTTCACTTTAAACGCGACTTTTGACGAAATCAACCCGGCCGACTACGACGCTTTGATTATCCCCGGAGGACGCGCCCCAGAATACATCCGCCTCAATGAACAAGTGCTGCAAATTACCCGCTACTTTGCCAACAGCAAAAAGCCGATCGCATCTATTTGTCACGGCTTGCAAGTCCTAACCGCCGCCGGCGTACTCGAAGGCAAACGCTGCACCGCATACCCCGCTTGCAGCCCCGACGTACTCCGGGCCGGCGGCAAATATACAGAAGTTCCCGTTACCGAAGCCGTAGTCGATGGCAATTTAGTCACCGCCCCCGCGTGGCCAGCACACCCTAACTGGCTGGCTGAATTTCTGAAAGTTTTGGGAACGAAGATCGAACATTCAGAGAAAGTCGAAGTATGACTATTTTCACAGTCAAAGTTAAACCGAATTCCAAACAGCAAAGCATCGCAGAACAACCCGACGGCAGCCTCACAATACATCTCAAGTCCCCGCCGGTTGATGGTAAAGCAAACCAAGAATTAATCATGCTGTTAGCGAAAAAGTTTAAAGTGCCGAAATCTGCGATCGGCATTAAATCCGGTTTTTCTTCGAGAAATAAACTTGTGGAAATTCCAATCGAACCTTTAACATAGAAATAACGGTAATAACAAATCTATCTAAAGAGGGATATAGACTCAACTTTAAAAGTATATATTAATAGTTGTAGAGTTAGAATAAAAAATTATGAGCATTGAAAATAGAGTCGAAGCAACAGCGAAGAATATTGAAGGCAAAATCCAAGAAGCTGTTAGCGAAGTTACAGGCAATCAGAAAGATAAATTAGAAGGTCAAGCCAAGCAGGATCAAGCATCAGCAATTCACCTGAAAGAAGACCTCAAAGATAAAGCAAAAGAGATTGTAGACCGAGCTTAGTAACAGTATTCCCTACAAGTTTCCTGCCTACTAAATCCCGTAAACATATCGTTTGCGGGATTTTTTTGTTATGTATGGGCGGGTTTTACCAACCATAATTGCCAAAAACTAACCATCTCATAAACCCGCCCCCACCCAGCCCAAAATTCTGAATTAATTGAATTTAACGGTTGAGCGACGATGCTTAATCGGGGTTCTTTGTTGGGTGGGAAGGGGTTTATCAACATTATTGGTGCGTGGCAAAATTCATCGGCGAACTGCCCCTATAGATTCTAGTAATTCATAATGCAAAAGCATTAATTTTGTGGCTGGAATTGTTTCCATTGCATAAGTTGTGCCATCTTGATGAGAAAATTCTACCTCAAAAGCACTGCCATCAAATTCCATCACGACTGTTCCTACCTGTCCTTTATATAATTTAATGATTTGTTTGGTTTCAAAATGGGTTGCTTCTAAATCTTCAGTTAAAGCAACAATATCAAGGTCTTTAATTGTTTTCATTGTTTTTACTTCACTTTTGGACGGGATAACAACTTGTTAATCGGGGGAAACTTTCACCTAAGCGGACGATCCAAGCTGCTATAATCAGAGATTAACCTACTTCGGTTTTCAGCAATAATTTCATGTTATAATGTGTTCCGTATTCATTGTTTTTTTGAATAACAACATCTTCGTTGATAGCAGCTTCTTTTAAAGCCTGTTTGAGCATTTCAGCATTTTCTAGGGTAATGCCTAACTTACTGGCAAACAAAATAGCTTTATTTTTACCTTCTTGGTGATTCAGATTTAGAGAATATTCTTCTATTTTATTGCCTAAATCTGCTAGATGACCATTGGGCAGTTACACTATTAATAACTTTTTTTGAAGGACAAAATAGAATATTAGTCTGCTACGATAATCGACTTTTACTCAAATGTCAATTATATCGTCTTTGAGCTGGGTGGCTGGTTTATCAACATTATTGATGGGTGGCAAAATGGATCGGTGAATCTGCTCTTCCTTTCAATGCCCAATGCCCAATGCCCAATGCCCAATCCCCGATGCCCAATTCTCAATGCCAATAAAAAAGCCAGGGATGGATATCCCCAGCTCGAAACATAGCACAATTAGTTTTGAGAGTTGGTAGGGCGATGTTTCAGAATCGACCCCACCCACTTTTACCCAAATTAAATCAGGGTAATGTCAGCAGCCGTAATGCCCGGTCTGCCATTCAGAATTGCCAGCGTAACTACTCCGCCAGCAGTACCAACACCGTTAGAGTCATATCCTAGTCGTCCAGTTTCATTTTCATAAAAGACGAACGGCTCTGTCGCGCCCGCCCCGGCTGGACCAAAAGTGCCGTTGTAAGTCCCACTCTCAAGCGGCAAGAACGCCTTCGAAGAAATTCGATTCGTATTATCCAGTACCCTCAAGTTGGGGAAGCCGTTGGAGCCATTGATTTGGAAGATAAACTTGTCTTGGCCACTCGTAAAATCGCCGATTTGGTCTGTGTCAGTACCCACGGCGCCCTCGCCGAAGTTGTTGTAGTAGAAGCTGTCATTACCCGATCCGCCAATCAGCGTGTCAGCACCAGGCCCCCCGCCGAGAGAGTCGTTACCGTCGCCGCCGATCAAATAGTCTTTTCCAAAACCGCCCAGCAAGGTGTCGTTTCCAGCACCGGCATTTAAGGTATCGTCCCCGGCTCCTCCAGCGGCGTCGGTAGCATTGGATGAGTCGCCGAACAGGATGTCATCCCCGTTACCAGTAGTGATCACATCAGTGCCGTTGCCACCAATAATGAAGTTGCTGCCTAAGGTATCGCTAATCAAGTTTGGCGCTGTAAGACCGGTAAAGCTGACGCCGCTAGCGTAGGAGATGAAGTCGTTACCCGCAACGTTGCCAATCACGCGATCGCGATTGCTGCCAAAGATGATGGTGTCACTTCCCTCGCCACCGTTCATGAGGTTGGTGACGGTGAAGCTGCTGCCAGTAGTAGGATTGGTGTAGCCAATTAACAGATCGCCGCCCAGACCGCCTTCGAGAGTAATCAAAGCAGTACCAGTACCAGCAAAAATGGCCTTGGTAGCATCGATAGTATCGTTGCCATCTCCACCGGCTGCATTAGTAAAGGTACCGCTCAGGTTGTCGTTGCCTTCACCGCCGATCATTGTATCCGTCACAAAAGCTGCAACGATCGTGTCATTGCCTACTCCGCCGTCGAGCAAGTTGCGACCCGCGAAGCCGGGAAATGAACTCTGGGCGCCTCCGCTCAAAGTTAGATTCGATACCCTGGATGATTCGATGAAGTCGTCGCCTGCACCTCCCAAAGCGGTATCCTGCGTGGCAAAAACCCTGATCGTGTCGTTGCCGTCGCCGCCCTCAAAGAAGTTTCTGCCGGCTTCAAACTCGCCGATCGCCCCGGTGAGAGAATCGTTGCCGCCACCACCAATCAAGGTGGTTCTCTCAATGCCGATCGTAATGACGCTGCCCTGAGCAAACGGGCTTGTCTGGGTACGGTTGGTAATGAATAAGATGTCGTCGTCCAGATCGCCCGACAGGTAGCTGTTGCTGGCCACACCTCTTAGGGTGTCGTTGCCTTTACCGCCAAAGAGACTGTCTCTTACATTGATACCTACAACCAAGTCGTCGCCCAAATCACCCCGCAAGTAGTTGCTGCCTTCATTGCCAGCGAAGCCTCCGGTTAGGGGAAGACCGAGGTTGTTGCCACCCCCTGCGATGAAGAAGCCGATCGAGTCATTGTCCTTACCGCCGTAGAGGGAATCTGCTCTCTGGGCCCCTCCCAGCATCGTATCTGCGCCCTCATTACCAAACATGAGGTTAGCTTCGACAGTACCTTGGATCAAGTCTTCTCCCAAACCGCCGTACAGGCTAGCGCGGGCTTCAGCGATCATGGTGTCATTGCCGGAGTCGCCAAATAGCAAAGCCGGAGTCCGCTGAGATCTGATTGAATCTTCGTCGTCGCCGCCGTATATGGTATCGTTCGGGCCAACTGAAATCAGAGTATCGTTATCGCCTTGGCCAAATATTAAGCTGCCGCCCAGGGTGGAAGTTCTAATGAAATCCGCCCCCTCTCCGGCGAATACTGTATCCGGGCCTAGCCCCGGAAGGTTTAAATCTAGTTGATTAGAATTGTCATCTAACGTTGTCATAAAGCTTCACTCCTCTACTTGTTGGTCATCGCTGGTGCGACTACAGACACTGCCTAGAACACCGAATGTTTGGATTCCGCTGTAGTTTAACCTGTTTGCCAGCCGCAAGTCTAGCCTACTGGCGTTAACCCTGTCTAGACTTTCTCCCTCGCGGATTTTTTGCTTGTAAGCTTTTATTTTCAAAGTCTTCACCCTTTAATAATCCTGGTGCACTGTCTCAGGTGCTCACGCTCAAGAAGACGCGGCTCATATTCTTAATGTTCCATTCTGGATTGGCGGTCGGGGATCGCGTCCGGATGAGGAAATTAAAGATTAAAAAAGGCGGATCTGGGTGATCGGGAAGACAAGGAAAATTGGGAGATTTTTACTTGGTAACAAGGCTTTGTGGCAATTTCCGGTTTTCCAGGCAGGGCCGTCATTTAATAATTCTGGCCCGGATTGAACTCGGTACCGCTCCGGGCTTTAAAAGTCTACGCCCCGCTTTAGTTCTACGCCCCGATCGCCGTAGTGTTTGTGACAGTATACCTCGGAGTGTACGCTTGCCAAGTCAAAGTAAGCGTGGGGTTTGTGGCAGCGCCCGGTGATAATGATTTCTGTATCCCGCGGCTTGCGTAGCAGGGCTTCGACGATCGGCTCTACCGGCAGCAGTTCTAAGTCTACTGTGGGATTGAGTTCGTCGAGAATAATCGTTTTGTACCAGCCGCTGGCGATCGCACATTTGGCGATTTCCCAGCCGCGTTCTGCTTCGATGCAGTCTAGCTCTTGCTGTTGCCCCCGCCAAACTATAGCATCTCGGCCGCACCGCTGGTGGTCTACTAGCTGCGGGTAGCTTTGTCGCAAAGCTGCGATCGCGGCATCTTCTGTATAACCGGTGCCGCCTTTCAGCCACTGCACGATTAACACCCGGTGAGATTGGTCTTGACTGATACCCCTACCTATTGCCTGCAAAGCTTTGCCCAAAGCGCTCGTAGACTTGCCTTTCCCCGCTCCAGTGTATATTTCGATACCGGAAATATGATGCTCTGCCGCTGCGGGGTGATAGTGGGGCTTCATTTCTGAGTGTAAGTCGGCAATCTCCAGCAAAGCTTCCGGGGCCGCTCGGCCTGTGGCGATGACTTCTAAATATTCTGGTTTGTTTTTGAGGGTTTGGACTACTTCGTCAACTGGCAGCAAACCCAAGTCCAATACGGGGTTTAGTTCGTCTAGTACCACGACGGAATAGAGTTCGCTGGCGATCGCTCCTTTGGCGATATCCCAGCCTCGCTGAGCTTCGGCGCGATCGAAGCGGGTGATTGCTTCGGCCCCAAAATATTCGGCTCTGCCGGTACGCACTTGGTCGATCAAATGGGGAAATGCCCGTTGCAAGGCTTCTATTGCCCCGTCTTCGTCGTAGGAGCGGCCGGGGCCTTTGAGAAAGCGCAGCAACAAAACTCGCGTGGGCGAGTCAGAATTGATACCCAGCCCGATCGACCGCAACACTACTCCCAAAGCTGCCTGAGACTTGCCTTTACCAGCGCCGTCGTAGACGTGAATCTGACCCGCGGCGCGTTCCGACCGGGATGAGGCTGTCCGAATACCAATGCCATTCCTTACCATAATCAGCAGTTGTTTGAGTCTGTAGCGGGGTGGGTATTCGATCGCGCGCCTTGAATGTTTAATTTTTCCATTCTTTTGGCGGATCTCAACAGATTATACGATAACTTCTAACCCCCAATCTTTTAAGCAGCGATCAAACGCAATCAGGTGCTCAAACCTCCGGTTAAGATTATTCCGTTTGTGCTGTACAATTAAAATTTAACACGGACTGATATACCTAAAGGCTTATGATTGCGAGTGTTTTCCCATTTCGGACTGTTTTGGTGCAAATTTTAATTATGTTTTTGGCGATCGCGATCGAATCGTGGTTTTTGCAAAAACTACTTAAACTCGGCCCCAAAACCAGCATTGAATATACAGCCATCCTCAATCTATCTTGTACTTGCGTAGGCTGGTTAGTTTTCTTCGGCATTGAAAGCGTTCTTAGCAAAGAATTGCGGGAACAGCTTATCGGTTATATTTTATTAGGACGTGGGGATAATGTTTACGCTCCAATAACTATGATAGCACTCTCAGTATTAGCAGTAACATTTGTAGCTAAATGGCAGGGATTAGAATTCATAGACAACATGGTTTCCGGCAATAAAAAAGCTGCCAAACCTCAGTTTTTAGGGCCACCCACCCTCACCCGCCGTCCTCCCAAAAAAACTTTTCAAGTAACTACCCAGTTTGGGGGAATTTTAATCGCCCACACTGTTAGCAATCTCGTTATTTTAACCGTGTTGTTTTTGCAAAGCGTCTATTGAAATTTATGATGAAGCAATTTTTAGATGTCACTCAGCAACTCACTAAGCTGACGAACAACCTTTGGGAAACCAATAAAAAAATCCAAAAGGCGATGATTCCGCCTAAAGTTGTTCACTGGAAGACTCCTTTACTACTCAGCATCTTTTTAGCTTTGCTGACAGTGGCGGCAGTCACTGACTGGCGGACGAGAACTCTGCTTTTTGATATGAGTTGGTTATTTTTTACACTTTCAATGGGTTTGCTGACCAGCCAGCAACCTTTTGTGATTAAAGGAGTAAGTCTGAGTCCGTGGGTGACAAGCATCTTAATTGGCTTGTGGTTACTGATAAGATTGCCGTCGGATAGGAAGGAAATAGCATGGATAGCTGGCCCACTTATAGCAGTAGTAGTTCTGGCGACAATAGAGATTTGGAATAGCGAGTCAAAACGGGAAGGTATCAGGTCGTTGGTGCGCCCTCAGTTTTTGATGATTACTCTAGTTCACCTGCTGTTTTCCTGTTGGTTTGCTTTTCACTTTTTAATTCAAGGTTGGATACAACAGTATCCGAGCGTTTTATCTCAGGATTTGAGGCAAAGCGATTATGTGGTGACATTTCAACAGCCAACTATTAATCGCTCCCGAGGAGTTGTCATCCTCAATGAAATGGAGCGATACCTGCGAAATGAAGCCCGCACAAAACCGTGGGCGCAAGTAGAGCAAATGTTAATAGATATTGACAACGAGCGATTTTTTCTGCGGAATCAAGCCTTAAAAACAACTGGGGTAGTCGCAGAAGATGCGAGGTGGGATGTCAAAACTTCGATCGTCCAAGGAGATTCCCGCTATCAGTTAGAGATGCAGGCAACTTGGCTGGGGCTGGTTTTTAGACCGGAAATATATTCGTTTACCAAATCTTGCGAGGTGTTCAATATAGGCAATAGGGCGACTGTAACCTGCGATGCGATCAAACGCTCTCAACCCGGACAGAAAAAAGATGGAACGGCGGGGGACAGCCAAGTTTGATTCTGTCTCTGTTAACTAATTGCGATCGGTATAGCGGGAGAGTAGGAGGGTCTAAGAGTGGGAGCTTCTGAGAGGCGGAGATGGAAAAAATCCTCTTTCTTCCCTCTTCCCTCTTCCCTCTTCCTTACACTAAAGTATGGCGAAAGTTTCCAGTGGGTTAATAACTAGATGAATTTGAGAAGAATCTTGACAGTCGCGACCAATGTATTTTGGGAAGTAATTCGCGATCGCATCCTTTACTTAATTATTATTTTTGCTCTGTTGATGGGCGCCTCGGTACGGTTGATACCGGAATTGGCGGCGACAACCGAAAAGAAAATTATCTTAGATATCGGTTTAGCTGCTATGAGCATTCTCGGTCTAATTGCCACAGTTTTTGTGGCTACCGGATTGGTCAACAAAGAAATTGAAAAGCGCACTGTTTATCTGTTAGTTGCTAAGCCGATAAGTCGGGCTGAGTTAATTGTGGGCAAGCACTTAGGGCTGTCGGCCGTGCTGGCGGTGCTTGTAGGGGCAATGACGGTTATCTATCTGGCTATTCTGAGTTTGAGCCGCATTCCTTTCCCTTTGGAAAGCATTTTAATCGCTTCGTTGTTTGTCTGGTTTGAGCTGTGTCTGATGGCTGGTGTCGGGATTTTATTTGGAGTTTTTAGCAGTTCGCTGTTGGCAACTTTACTGACATTTGGCGTTTATTTGATGGGACATTCGACGCGGGATTTAGTGGCTTTGGGCAAGTTAACTAAAAATCCTGGCATTGAACAATTGATGATGGGACTTTATCTGGTTTTGCCGGATTTAGCCAGATTCAATTTGAGAAACGATGCTGTTTACGGACAAGTTCCTTACTTGGCAGGTTTGATTACAGATGCTGGCTACGGTTTGCTGTATGTGGTGCTGCTGCTGTCAATTGCGATCGCCATATTTTCCCGCCGGGAATTTTAAAGCGCGCATTCCGCACCTTTAGGGTAATGGTTTGTAGTGAAGACTAAAATCCTCACTACAAACAATTTTATTATCGACTTAGAGCGCTAAGATATAGAGAAGGTTATCGATCGCCAATTTCGACTAAAACTCAAACTTTTATTGGTAAAATGAGGTGACTTATGACTACTATAATTCACAAACCGATATCCCCGCTCAAGATTACTTGGCCACTGCTACCCGATGATTTCATCCTACCAGACGACCCTGTAGACGATATAGACCATCCCTTGCTAGCTAACGGTTTGCGCCAGTCTGTAGTGGATTCCCCGGAACTAATGCAAGACGCACTAATAGTTTCTAATTTTGCTTTGTGTGCTGCTGTGGACGATCGCACTATTTGCAAAGCCCCAGACTGGATGTACGTGCAGCCGGTTCAAAAGAGGCCTCACAACTATCCCCGCCGCAGTTACACGCCTCATACCGAAGGAACAGTTCCTTTTGTAGTGATGGAATTTCTATCAGCTACTTACGGCGACGAATACTCTGTCGAACACACAGAACAAATCGGCAAGTGGTTTTTTTACGAACAAGTAATCAAAGTTCCTCGCTATGTCATTTTTCGGCCGCATACAGGCCGAATAGAAGTTTATGCGCTGGAATCCGAGCGTTATGAAAATCAAAATCCTGATGAAAACGGCCGTTATTTAATACCTGGATTAAATCTATTTTTGGGAGTGTGGCAGGGAACTCGCGAAGGTAGAACGGGATATTGGCTGCGCTGGTGGACGGAGGGCGGAGAACTGCTTTTGTGGCCGGAAGAAAGGGCAGAAAATGAACGCCAGCGAGCCGATCGCCAACAGGAAGACAAAGAGTTAGTCGAAACGCTGCTGGAACAGGAAAGACAGCGAAATCAAGAACTTTTGGCTCGATTGGCAGCCCTCGGTCTCGATCCCGAATAGCATTAGAAGTCTGAGGGAAGTCGGAAGAATGAACAGGTTCGAGGGAAGAAGGGAAACCGATCGAAATATGCTGTCTTCATCCTTCTTTCTTGAGTTTACTGTCTTACTTATATGTTGGTAAAACAAGGTGAAATTATGTTAACAGAAAAACTTGAAGAATTAAAAAATATTTTCGCAGAGATGGAACGGGCTTTGATTGCCTACTCCGGCGGAATTGACAGCACTTTGGTAGCAAAAATCGCTTTTGATGTATTGGGCGATCGCGCTTTGGCAGTGACGGCTGTTTCGCCGTCTTTACTGCCCGAGGATTTAGAAGATGCGCGCATTCAAGCAGCAGAAATTGGCATTGCCCATCAGGAAGTAGAAACTCAGGAAATGGCAAATCCCAATTACACTTCTAACCCAGTTAACCGCTGCTATTTCTGCAAAAGCGAACTGCATGATACTTTGAAACCTCTAGCACTAGCAAAGGGTTATCCTTATGTGGTTGATGGGGTTAATGGTGACGATTTAAAGGATTACCGTCCCGGAATTCAGGCTGCGAAGGAACGCGGCGCGCGATCGCCTTTAGCAGAAGTAGGCATGAGTAAATTGGAAGTGCGGCAGTTGGCCAAAGAATTGGGTTTGCCTTGGTGGGACAAACCGGCTCAACCGTGTTTGAGTTCGCGCTTTCCTTACGGCGAAGAAATCACCGTTGGAAAGTTGCAAAGAGTGGGGCGCGCCGAACGGTATTTGCGCCAGTTGGGACTGAAAAATTTGCGAGTGCGATCGGACGGAGATACGGCCCGCATTGAGTTACCAGCAGAGGAGATTAAGCAGTTTGTGTTAAATGCGGATTTGCCTGCATTAGTCGCGGTGTTTCAAGAGTTTGGTTTTGTTTACGCGACTTTGGATTTGGAGGGGTTTCGCAGTGGCAAATTAAATCAGGTTTTGCAGCCGCAGTTGTTGCAGGCAAAAGGTTGATTAATTTTCCCGAATACAAAAAATTTCTCATGATTGATGTAGTTTGGGAAATGGACAAAGGGGAACCCTGGCAATCGAACCTTTATAGTGGCGTTGCTTAATCAGGGTATGAAAAAAATAACTTTAAAATCCCAAAGCTTTGTGGATACTCGTTTCTATGACGGTCATATTTAGCGTTTCATACCGTAAATCAGCAACGCCTAGGATGTTTGCCGTAGATTTGGGATGTGCCATGTAATAGCAAATCCGGTTTTATTAATACCCCCTTTATTTCTTAATCCCCCTTGATATCATTTCCGGTTACACTCATACATGATGTTGACGGTTGACGGTTGACTGTTGACGCCGTGAACAGTCAACAGTCAACAGTCAACAGTCAACAGTCAACTCGAATTTACTATTCCGATGCTAACGGATTTGATATGACTCGGACTTCGTTTGACAAGCGAATTTCTTGATAGTACAATCCCCCGAATTTATCCGTGGCGTCAATCCAAAATCTAAACTCTAAAATCTAAAATCGAATGACTCTATGCAGCGGTTTCAACCGCCGATTCATAAAGAGGGTGGCTAACTTTCAACGCCCGAGTCTGATCAAGGAGTAGTTGGCTGAATTTGCTGTGGCTGCATTTGCTGCTGCTGATTTTGGAGCAGAAGTTGCTGCTCCTGGATCTCGATTTGCCGATTCTCAAGATCTATTTGCCGCTGTCTGTCTTCGAGTTGCAGTCTTCTGTCTTCAAGTTGCAGTCTTCTATCTTCTTCTTGCCGCAGTCTGTCTTCACGTTGTAGCTCTCTGTCTAGCAGTCTGTCTTGACGTTGCTCTTGTCTGTCTTGACGTTGTTCGCGAAGCTGTCTGAGCTGATTTCGCCGCTCGAAATCTCCTCCCAAAAATAAGTTTTGAAAAGCGTTGATAGTTGCTTGAAACCCAGTAAAAACGCCGCTAACAGCGCTGATCCCATTTGCAACTCCTGTTATTGGCTGCAAAAAACTGTTGATATTGTCTCCTACCCTAGCATAGCCCGATCGCGCTACCAGAATCACATCGTCGTTGCGGAGAGTGGGGTTATTATTAGGATTCAACCCTTGAGCAAAATCCACCTCAATCGTGCGACGAGAAACAGTACCGTTGGGGTTCAAACGCAATAGTTCTACTCTGTCTTTTTTAGCCCGCAATTGATTGAAACTGCCTGCAGTCAGCAGAGCTTGGTGCAGGGATGTACTAGGCCGCACCTGCAAAGCCCCAGGCCTAATTACTTCTCCTACAATATTGATGCTAATCGCGTTCGGCGAAAAACTGCTATTTGCGACTTGAGAAACTTCAGCTAAGTCTACGGTAGCTGCTGTCGGGATAATTACGCTATCTCCTTCTTGCAGCAAAATATCTTGAGTTGCGTCGCCTTTTTGCAGCAAATCCCACAGATTTACCATGATAGTTTGTTCATTGCCACCTCTGACTCGGCGGCGGATTTGCACGCGGCGAATGTCAGCTTCTGTAGTGATACCACCAGCAATTTTCAATGCTCTAGTTATTGTTGGTAAGCCTACAACTGCTCCTTGCTGTTGGTCGATAGCTACAAAACTCAACTCTGTTTGTTGGTTGCTCGATCGCACATCCGAAGCAAATACAGTATAAGGCCCCGGCCGGTTTACTTCCCCGACAATTACCACACCAATTGGTTTAGTAATATCAGCGGAAAAATTAGCACTGGCTCTTTGACGAACTTCTTGAGTATTCAGGGCCCTTGCTGTCGGTACAAAAATTGTATCTCCATCTCGAATCGTGACATCTTGACGCAAATTTCCCGTGTCTAAAAAATCCTGCAAATCAACATTAGTAACTTGCTCCGGCCCGCCTCTGTTGGAACGACGAATTTGGACATTTCGCATATCTCCTGCTGATGTCACCCCTTGTGCAAGTTGCAGCATTTCCATCAAAGTCGGGAATTTTACTCCTCCTCCTTCTCTAGTGGGATTAATCTTGTAGGAACCCGGGCGAGTAACTTCACCCGCAAGACCTATATTTAGGGGGCGAGCGACGATCACAGTTACGGTAACAACGGGAACATTGATGAAGGGTTCGTATCGCTGGGTAATCACATTAGCGGCTTGTTGCAGCGTCAACCCTTGAATTGAGACGCTGCGAATAATTGGCAAATTGAGCGTCCCATCAACTAACACTTGATATTCTCTGCTGAATTCAGGGACGCCGAAGATATCTAAAGCAATGCGATCGCCCGGGCCTAAAGTATAAGCTGCTTCTGGTGTCAGCGAACCAGAATTGCCGATCGGCGGCAAACTCGAACCCGGAGGTGGCGGCGGTACTCTCGGTTGGTTTGGGTTCCTAGCGGGCGCAGGAGTTCTGACGGCAGGTAACTGAGCTCTACTGGGCAGCGAACTCAATAGCACCAGGAGTGCTGACAAACTCAGACTTGTAGCGGTTTGAATGGTATGTTTCATCTTTCTTCCCTGGTTGCAGCCTGCCAATGAACAAGAGCAATTTAGCTAGTGGATTTTAGTTTATTTTCCCTGCTGTCCAGTGTAGCCTCGCTGTGCTGCAAAATCCACAGGTGCAAGCATAAAAATTGTATGATCGCACTTAACTATTTTGCCCCTTGTGTGTAAAGAAAGTGTAAAGCCCGCCAACTGTTGTCAGGATTAGGAGCTCGTTTGAGCAAAATTTTTCATACATAAGTCCGCATACAAATCAACCCGCCGAAGAAAGGAGATAGGAAAAAACCTCCCTGATTTGAGGTAAAATGTTAAATAATTCTCTCTGCAGGACAAAGACAAGTGTCACTAAAATTGGATAAAGTAATTCCCTGGGGGCGCTGCTTGGATGAATACATAGGAATGTTTAGCTTGACCTCAAGTGACCTCAAGCTAGCAATTCTTGATTGTGCGGGCGGCCCGGCGAGTTTCAATGCGGAAATGACTCGCCAAGGTAACAAGGTAATTTCTTGCGATCCAGTTTATCAGTTTACTGCGGTGGAAATTGGCGATCGCATCCAAGAAACATATCAAACTGTGATTGACGGTGTTAAAGCCAATTTAGACGGCTACCTGTGGAATAATTTTGAATCTCCCTACCAGCTAGGCGAAGTGCGAATGAAGGCGATGCAGGAATTTTTAGAAGATTTTCCCTCTGGCTTACAGCAAGGTCGATACATTAATGCTGAGCTGCCTGTTTTGCCTTTCGAGAACGGTAAATTCGATTTAGCTTTGTGCAGCCATTTCTTATTTGCTTATTCTCACCTACTTTCCGAAGAATTTCATTTGGAAGCAATTACAGAAATGTGTCGGGTTGCGAAAGAAGTCCGAGTCTTCCCTCTATTGCAGAGTTTTAGCGGGGAGGAATCAGATCACTTAAACCCGACGATGGCAGAATTGAAAAAGAGAAGTTTTAGTGTAGAAATTCAAGAGGCTCCTTATGAGTTTCAAAAAGGCGGGAATAAGATGCTGCGAATTAGCAAAAAAAGCTCGGTCTAAAAGTCAGCCTAACTTATTATGCTGTTATCGAAACCAAATAACAGCCATTGATTCGCCAACTATTATCAAACTGTTTTTCCATGAGATAAATGGCTCGGATTGGGATGCCTTCCGAGTCCAGCAACAGCACCGGCTGAGCGGGAATTCCTTCTACGGTGGCGAGGTTTTCAAATAATACCGAGCGCGGACGGTATACAGCTTCATAGGCAATTTTTACCATGTGCATAAAGTTTTCGGCTGTGCGAAACTGCTGCTGAATTCCGGGACTGGCGAAGGCAAAAGCCCCAGCAGCATTGTCTTTTTGAAAGGCTTGTAGTTGCTGTTCTACGACTGAGCGAATGGTAGCGCGATCGCTTTCACTGATGAGCATATTTTTAATAATTTGTCAAGAGATGGGAGTGTCGAATAGTTACTATTATAGCGCTCCCACTTAAAGGCGATTTTGTTGCGGGATGGCTGGGAAGCTGTCAGGGCGATCGGGGTTTATTTAAACCCTCAGCGCACTACAGACATTAGTGGTAAAATTGGTTAAAGACTTTAAGAATTGTCAAAATGCTAAGCAGCGCCGCATTGAGGAAAACAGGGTCAGGGTGGGAATTTGCAAATGAAGAAGCGTTAGAGGATTTTGTCGAAGTTCACTTGCAAAGTTTGCTCGGTTTGACAGTCATCAAGCGGCAATTCACTGTCAACGAGCAAAGATGCGATATTATAGCGGTGGACGAGACTCAACGGTTAGTTGTGCTGGAGTTGAAAAACGGCGAAGATAGATATGTCGTTCAGCAGTTAACTCGTTATTACGATGCTTTGTTGGAACAAAAACCTTTTGGCGATCGCGTGGATTACGCTCAACCCGTTCGCTTAATAGCAATTACGCCAAAATTTCACAGGGATAATTTTACAGACAGGAAGTATCACGGGCTATTTTTTCAGTTTTTGCAATTTGCGATCGTTCCTGACGGGGAAAAATTATATTTACACTTTAAAGATGTAGATACCGAACACACTTCACAAGTAGAGATTACATATCGAGAACAATCCAGCAACGAAACTCTCTCTGAACCGCCAAGGTTGCTTTTAAAATTTATCCAAGAATGTAATGAAACTGAACGCGAAGGAGTGTTGAGCGTTCGCAGACAGATTCTAGGCTGTGATAGACGCATCAAGGAACTTACTGACTCTAGTAGTATTAAGTATGGTATCGGCAAAAATAAATTGATTGCTGAATTTAGATTTGATGCTAGACGAAATAGCCCTGCAATGTTTTTATGGCTCCCACTTCCCAGAGGATACAACAATAATAAAATTCTAGCTAGAATGAGAATTTGGACGAATTGGGAAATAGTCACAGATACAGGTTATATTCGGAAGGGAATTGGCATAATGGTTAATGAGGATGAATACAAAGTAGGTAGGGTTTCTCCTTCAGCTAAGTTAATGCCTGATACCTCCTATAGGGCATTAGGTGCCAGGGAGAAATTTTTGAATAATCCAGCATACAGAGAGAATTATGTGTAAGGATTCAGGTCAGAGGGTATTGACAAGTGTGACATTCTGGGCGGAATATTACAATTATGGAAAAAAACCTG
>NZ_JAUBRB010000072.1:0-28353 GCF_036701585.1 Microcoleus sp. POL10_C6
GAGATTGCACTCACTTTTTTCACTTCTCTATTTTATTGCGATCGCATTCCTCTTTAAAAACTGTCCGGAGTATTGATCTTGGATCTGTTTTATTTTCTGCTTGTTTTGATTAAAAGCTGTTTCGTTAAAACTATGTTGTTGAATGTATTCAATTCCTTTTTTTAGCTGCTCGATCGCACATCCTGCTTTTTGAATATTCTCTATACTCCCTCCTTTGAGATAGAGAAAATTATGTTCTAAACGATCGTTATTTAACCATTCATCTATTTTTTCAATAACATTGTCAACGGCTTTATTATTGGTACTGCTAACAACTGTCAGATTATTGATATCCTCCTCTCCATCAATTAATCTGAGTGCGCGATTGACTACCTGTTGAGCGATAAGATGAAGGATGAGGGTAGTTTTACCAGAACCAGGTGGACCTTGTACAGCCGTCACAGGTTCGCTTTGAGCGTGTTTCAGTGCTTTTAATTGTGAATTAGTCGGTGCATGGGTTGGGAAAGCACCCATGTAAATGACTTCGTGTTTTGGAAGTTGAGGCACACCGAATAGATATTCATAAGCTGGATGTCCTGTTGACCAGTCTTTTGAACCAGACTCGATCTCTTTTAAATCTTGCTGAAGATTCTTTAAAAATCTGCCTCCTGGAAATTCAAACAAGTACGGCCGCCGTTGAATTTGGCGACGAGGTAAGCTCACCTGTTGCATCCACTCTTCATAAGTTTGAAACTCAAGTTTAAAGGTTGTTTCGAGAAATTGTCGCAGCCCATCTTGGGTGATCAAGTCCTCTCGCTCTTTCTCATCCAGTCCCAGGAAGGTTGTGACGTTCTCTCCTGCTTCTGTTAGTTTGAACTCGTCTAAGTTCCATCCCTCTTCTCGGTATTCTCCTTTGAAAATGGATGTAACTTCCAAGTTAAACAAAGGACAAAGATAAGATTTTCCCTTTTCTACATCTAAAACTTGCGGAAAGGATAAAACCCATACTGGTTCCTGTTGACATTGTTGCCTTTGGTTAACTTTTTGTTGTAGCTCTTCAAAGATAGCTGGCTCAATTAATACACTATCGCCGACTAGCCTGCTCTCGCGCAGTTTGACCTTATCGTGATTGGCTACTTCAATCCTAGCGTTACTGTAATCATCCAAATCAATGTAGTCGAACCATGCGTTGAGAATTGCATCTACCTTGCCTGTATTGTCCAATATTCCCTCCCGAATATTATTGATACCTTAACTATTTTTTATAGCACAAGTGTCACTTAGATGCTAGTACAAGTCTGGGATGTTACTTGTCTGTACAAATTTTTTGATGTCAAACATATCAAGGTAGCGGTTTGTCTCATTTATCCCAATCTTATCTACTTTTATAGGAGCGATCGAGTTCTTGCAACCCTGACACCAGATTGCCCAGTTCCATGACGTAAACCCCCCTAATCTTCTTTTTGTTGCTAAAACTCACCTTGGCATCGCTAAATACAACTACTGGAGTGACCTTGGTTAACTTCTTAGCTTTTTTAATAGCCGTGACTTCTTTGGCAATCTGTGTCAGAAAGTCTTTCTCAAAATCTCTTAATTTCCCGTAAGATAGACGCTTGAGCACATCCCCATCCAACAGAACTACGGTTGAGTGAGACTTCACATCAAGGATAAAATTGACCCCTTTAGGCGATCGCAGCCACACATCGATATCGCCTACTTCCGGCAATCTTAAATTGTACTCAGCTATCCATCCAGATTGGATTAGGGACTCCAAAGCTTGCTGAATCTTTTCTTCACCACAGGCCCCTTGGTCAAATCTCTGAGACGACTTCCAAAACGTTTTCCCGTCCTCGATCAACGGAAGGGCGATTAATGCCCCTATCAAAAGAGCCGCAACCAAAAATAAAGGATTAAAAGGTGCTACCGCGTATATCAGCAGTGGCAACAACACCAACCCTGTTGCCGCACCGTACCTGTATAAGGCTTTGGTACGAAGCTGTTGAGCATGGCGACGCAATGGTGTTCCAGCATCTTCGTTATATTGCGGCTGCATAAATGCACCTATGCACTTAGAGTTGACAATGAGAAAAGGTCGAATTATTTTTCTTCCTTCTTCCCTCTTCCTTCTTCCTTATTCCTTATTCCTTCTTCCTTCTATCCTTTACATCCGTTACATCCGTTACATCCGTTACAGAATCCGTTGCCGAACTTCCTTCTTCCTAATGACAAAAAATTATGAGTCCCGAGTTTTGGATTCCAAGTTTAGTAAAAAACTCAAACCTCAAAACTCAAGACTCAAAACTCTCTCAGCCTAAAAGCCGATCGATTCAGTCGGCCCGACACAAATAATCGCATCAGGGCAGCATCAATTACCGGCGACGGGGAACCATCGTGTCGATATTGATATTAGCCAGAGGCACGCGCTGCGGCGGACTAGCAGGCATGGGCATATTGCGCGCCATACCCAAATAGTTCGACGGATCGCCAGCTTTCGGCTGCTGTTCTTGAGGAACAAAACGGCGGACACTTGTCTGCCAGATGATTTGCGGGAAGCCAAGCTGCGAACGGTGGTACTCACTGTAGCGGGGCGTTTTCAAGTTGAAAGGAGTATCTCCGCCAACTCGCTGAGGCAAAATTCGGCGCTGCTGGTAAGGTATGGTATCGTAGCCGAACTTATCCAGGTACTCTTCGCTATTGACCAACTCGTCAATAAAGCCTTGAGGCCCCTTATTTGCTACCACGATCGACCAAGCAATCTTTTCGCGCTCGCTGTACACATCCCGGCCCAAAATGCGCTGCACGCACATTTCCACAAACCGGTAATTGCTGTTAGTTTGATAATTCCGCTCCAAGAAAGGAGAAGAAGTCGCCAAACCGCGAATAAAGTCCCGCACAGTAATTTGGCCGAACTTGAGTTGCGACTCCAAAGACTTTTGGCGGTTGCTCTTGAGGATTTGGTGTTCGCTGTAAATCTGGCGATATCCAGCCCAAATCAAATTTTCCATGTCTCCAGACGAGAGCACATTTTCAGTTGTGAAAATTCTCGGCTGCTCGTCGCTCCCCACTTCAAAACCAGCAACGCGCTGGTTTTGGCTCTTGGGGGCGTAGCTTAATAAAGGAAGCGCCACGTTAAAATCTCCGTTATCTCAAATTTCAGAAATAGTTGACACCGTGAGCTGCCAGCAAAACGGATACAACTAACCAACATACAGATTAGGGGATTCCCGCAATCTAAATCTGATTTTCCTGAATTTTTGCAACAATCTGTAACATTTGTTGACTGTTGTCAGTGGGCAGTTGTCAGTGGGCAGTTGGCAGTGGGCAGATTTTAGTCAACACTCAGCAGTCAACCGTCCACAGTCAACCGTCCACAGTAAAAGAAATTACCAGCCCAGAGCCGAATAAAACTCGCTGGCGGGTACTTGAGCTGCTGCTGCTTCTGATGTTGCATCCGAGTCTGGTTGCACCCGAATTTCGGTACAAAAAGTCGATGTGCTGAAACCGCCAAAGCGCTTTACGGTACTCGTCCGCATCCGCACGTTCGGATTAGCAAACCAGAAACGCTCGATCGAACTCATCGTCTCGTATTCCGTAATCAGCAGCAGCCCATCCTCGTCATCCATCTCAAAACGGCCAGCCACCGGCACAATTTCCGCATAGCCCCGTTCGCGCAACATCAAGCCCTGCCGGGGATTTTCAGGATCGGGGACGATCGCGAACACCGTAGACCCCTTGTGATTCTCATCATCCTTATCCCACGCCATCGAGCCGTGCCAAGTCACAAAAGCCCCCCCAGCAGCCCGGCTCGGATCGACTTCGTGCATCTTGCAAATCTCCGCCACTCGCGCGTCATCCGCGGCCAGGGCTGTTACCTGAATATTTGAATCCCCAATCTCCGCTTGGCGGAAAGCGAGGTGGTGAGTGCTGCGCTGAGAACGCCACTCCCCAGCACTGCTTTGAAAAAACTCCATTGCATCCATACAAACTATCTCCTTTGGCTTATGCTTCCCGCTCTTGACGCCTTTTTATGATAGAGCTCCCCCCACTTAGATGTACTTTTGCTACACAAATTAGTTTCAAAATGTGTACTTTGGACATATTGTCAAGTGAATGTTATGATAGTTTACAATGTAGGAGACACAACAAATCCTGCGAAACGTCATTCCGATCAATTTCGCATCAATCTCAGCAAACTGGAGGAGCGATTTATGGATATGCCTACAACCAGCCTCAGCATGGAACAGCAGTTCAAACTTCAAGTGCTGCGCGAAGAAGTCAAAAGGTTAAGCCAAGACCAAGCTCAGGAATACTTGCTCGAAGTTATGCGGCAAAACATGGTCAAAGAAAACCTGTTAAAGCATTGGATGAAGAATATGTGAACTCTTCGAGCATTTCTTCACAAAAATCAGTGGCTTGTATCTGCCAAAAGTACGATCGAGCTTTTAATCATAAAACCCAGAATCCCGCTTTCTCCAAGAAAGCGGGATTCTCAATTCAGGAAAGTTTTACGCAGTTTTTTTTGTCGCTACCAGACTCAGCAAATTAAATATTGTTAGTCTCTTAGACAGAAACTTCGTTTGTGTAGCGACAGGTTTCAACCTGTCGGGGACTCAACCAAAACGGCCGCTGACATAATCTAAAGTAGACTCTTCCTTCGGACTTTGGAAAATTACCTCAGTCTTGTCACACTCCACAAGATAGCCAAATCGCTTCCCATCGTCAGAAAGTTTAGCATTGAAAAAAGCAGTCAGGTCAGAAACCCGAGAAGCCTGCTGCATATTGTGAGTAACGATCACGATCGTATACTTTTCCTTGAGTTCCCGCATCAACTCCTCAATCTTAATCGTAGAAATCGGGTCAAGAGAAGCGCAAGGTTCATCCATTAACACTACATCAGGATTAATCGCGATCGCCCTAGCAATACACAAACGCTGCTGCTGGCCACCCGAAAGAGAAAAACCGCTTTGCTTCAACTTATCCTTCACCTCATCCCACAAATAAGCTTGGCTGAGCGATTTTTCCACCAGCTCATCCATATCCCCCTTATAATTGTTCACCCTCGCACCGTAAGCAATATTGTCATATATCGACTTCGGGAAAGGATTCGGCTTTTGAAACACCATCCCAATCTTGCGGCGCACCGCCACAGCATCAATATCAGGATCGTAAAGATTTTGACCGTGGTAATCAA
Organism: Microcoleus sp. POL10_C6; assembly: GCF_036701585.1. Lineage (NCBI taxonomy): Bacteria > Bacillati > Cyanobacteriota > Cyanophyceae > Oscillatoriales > Microcoleaceae > Microcoleus > Microcoleus sp. POL10_C6. Next base: position 5,171 of record NZ_JAUBRB010000072.1, read on the forward strand.
TTCTGCCCTCTAAACGAAAACCGCTAACCAAATCGTTGAGGCGGTTAAAAGATCGCAGAATTGTACTTTTTCCGCACCCCGACGGCCCAATCAAGGCAGTAATGCGATTTTTAGGAATCTCCATTGAAACATTTTTAACCGCGTGAAAAGCGCCGTAAAAAATATTGATATTTTCTGTCCGTAAAACTGTTTCCGTTTGGTGGTCTAAATCCATCATCATACAGGTAACTATCCTCTCAAATTTTACAAATTAAGCCGAAAATATTATTGGTTATTGATTGTTAATTATTGGTTATTAGCCTGACCCAGCGACTAACTAATAACTACTAACTAATAACTAATAACTAATAAATAATGACTTCAATAAACTTTTTGGCGAGTAGCCCAGCGAGAAAGAATACTCGTCAGCAAAACCATAATCACCAAAATCAACGATGCCGCCCAAGCCAATTCTTTCTGTGCCTTAAAAGGAACCGTTGCAAAGTTGTACACCAAAACCGAAAGACTCGGAGTTGGCTTATCAAATCCTGCCGGCCAAAAAGGCGAATTGAGCGCCGTAAAAATCAAAGGAGCAGTTTCTCCAGCAGCGCGAGCAATTGCCAGTGTCACACCCGTTAAAATAGCCGGAATTGCCGCAGGCAAAACCACCTGCAACACCGTCTGATAATTAGAAGCACCCACACCAACCGACGCCCATCTAATATCTTGCGGGACGATTTGTAGAGCTTCGTCAGTAGTCCGCACAATCGTCGGCAACATCAGCACAGCCAACGCCGCCCCGCCTGCAATTGCCGAAAAACCTCCCATATTTACCACGAACAAACCGTAGGCAAATACCCCGGCAATAATCGAAGGAACGCCGCTGAGGACATTAGTAGCAAAGCGTACCCAGCGAGCTACTTGACCACTGCTGAATTCCGACAAATAAACGGCGGCCAATACACCAAAAGGAACAGCAATTAAAGAAGCAATCCCCACCGTCATCAATGTACCGAGAATTGCATTAGCAATACCCCCTCCCGATAGTCCGGGCGGCGGTGGCAGCTTGGTAAACAAGTCTAAATTCAGGCGATTGAAACCTTGTACGGTGACATAGGAAAGAACTGCAAACAAAGGCAGCAGAGTAATGGCCAGACTAGCTCCAGCCAGTACAGTCATCCCCAGACTAAACAGCGCTTGTGGGCTGTTTTTAACCTTCTTTAAACTGCTTGTTTTCGATCCCAAAGAATTCTCATCGGAGACGCTATTTGACATAAACTAAAACTATGTAGGAAATGGCGGCAAACTTCTAGTTGTACTTCGCTCTTACTTGAGAAACAATCCACTCTGCCAAAATATTAACAATCAGTGTCATAATAAACAGAATTAGCCCAGTGTACATCAGAGCTGATACTTGCAAACCAGAGGCTTCCGCAAACTGATTTGCCATCAGAGAAGCAATAGTATTTGCCGGAGCTAGCACAGAAAGACTTAACTGATTGGAATTGCCAATTAACAGAGTTGCAGCCATTGTTTCTCCCATGGCGCGACCGAGTCCGAGCATAATTCCGCCGACAATGCCGGAAAAAGCCGCCGGTACGAGCACTCTAAAAATTGTTGTCCAGCGAGTAGCTCCTAAACCTAGAGATGCTTGCCGCAAGTCGGGGGGGAGACTTGCCAAAGAGTCGCGGGAGATAGCAGTAATAATGGGCAAAGTCATGATTCCCAAAATTACTCCGGCTGGTAACATTCCCGGGCCGACTGGCGGGGTGCTAAAAATCGGCAGCCATCCGAAAGTGCCGTTGAGAAACTTGCCGAGAGTGGTAATCAGGGGAATCAATACAGCAATTCCCCACAAACCGTAGACTACGCTGGGAATGGCGGCTAAAAGTTCTACTAAAAAAACTAAAGCTGTCCGCACTGGCAGTGGCAAAAAATCTTCACTTAAGAAGATGGCCGTCCCTACTCCTAATGGTACTGCAATTAGGAGCGCGATCGCCGAACTGACGATCGTCCCGTAAATCATCGGCAGCGCACCGTACTCTTCTTTAACCGGATTCCAGCTACTGCTAAATAGAAATCCCAAACCGTACTGTTGAATCGCAGGTAAAGCCCTGTAAGCAACGGTGAGCGCGATTAGCAGCAAAATTACACCAACTCCTATGCCCAAAATCCGCGTCAGCCAGATAAAGCCTTCGTCCAAGGATTTTTCTGCCCCAGAGCGCGCTCGGCTCTCTGATTGAGCGCTGTGATTATCTGAAATCATAGAAAAAAAAACCAAATATATAGTAGCCGAAAATAGCCTGTTTCGGAAAAAGCTAGAAGGAAGCAGAAAGAAAGACCATAAATAAAATCAAAGAGGGGCGGGTTTATAAATCCCCTAACTTTTCAACAAGTATTTCTGGTCAAACCCACCCCTACACAGATGCACCGATTGTTACATATAAGTGGGGCGGATTGATTAATCCCCTGACTTTTTAACAAATATTTCTGGTAAAACCCGCCCCACAGAAATATCTCTCTTCGTTCTTGCTGATTTTTACCCGCACGCGCAATGCCGAAGGGCTTTTGTTCCCTCTGACAACGGACAACAGTCAACAGTCAACAGTTACTATTTTGCAACCTCAATCTTGTAGTCTGGGCTGATGCCGTCAGCGGCCGCGGCTACTTTTTCTTTAACGCTTTGGGGCAGAGGAACGTAGCCCAATTCGGAACTAACTTTTTGACCTTCATTCAAGCCGTATTCAACCATTGCCTCGATGGTTTTGGCTTTGTTGGGGTCAGTAACTGTTTTGGGGACGAGCATCCAAGTGTAGGTGACAATTGGATAGGATTGAGCGCCTTCGGGGTCTTCGATAAATGCTCGCAGGTTTTCCGGCATCGGCACAGTTGCTAAAGCTTGAGAAGCTGATTCGTCGGTAGGTGCGACAAAGCTGCCTGCTTTGTTTTCCAAAGATGCAAATTTGACATTGTTGTTTTTGGCATAGCCGTATTCTATGTAGCCGATGCTGCCGACGGTTTGGAGAATTTGGGCTGTGACGCCTTCGTTGCCTTTTGCGCCTACGCCTACGGGCCACTGTACTGTTTTGCCGTCGCCTACTGCACTTTTCCAGTCGGGGCTGATGGCACTCAGGTGTTTGGTGAAGACGGCGGTTGTACCGCTACCGTCGGAACGGTGGACGATGGTGATGGCTTGGTCTGGCAATTTAGCGCCCGGGTTGGCCGCTGCAATTTTGGGATCGTTCCAGTTGGTAATTTTACCGGCGAAGATATCTGCGTAAACATCCCGTGGCAGTTTGAGTGGTTCGGTTAAGTCTGGCAGGTTGTAGCCGATGACGATGCTGCCGGCTGTCATGGGCAGCAAGATCACGCCTTTGTCTGCTGGAACTTTGGCGATTTCGTCGTCTTTCATGCCGGTGTCGCTGGCCCCAAAGTCTACTGTGCCTTTGGTAAATTGTTCGACTCCGGCGCCGCTGCCTACTGATTGATAGTTAATTTGTACTTTGGGGTTGATTTTGTTGAAGTCTTGAAACCAACGCTGGTACAGAGGGGCGGGGAATGAGGCGCCGGCTGCGGTGATGGCTACGTCTGAAGCTAGGGCGAGTTTGGTGTTTTCCGCTGTGCCGGTGGCTGCAACGGGGGATGCGCCGGGGGATGCTGCGGTGTCGCCGGGGCTGGGGCTGCTGCTTGTGGTTGTGCTGCCACCGCCGCAAGCTGCTACACTGAGGGCGATCGCCATAGCGGAAATTGCAGTAGTCAGACGGTTTGAATTAATCAAGTTGAGACGAAAAAGCATAGGTATAAAAAATCTGCGATCGTTATATGGGTGTCCCGCATCAGCATAGCGCGCAAAAGTAAAGGTTAGGTTAAGAATCTTTACACTTAATGGCAATTTAATATTAATTAATATTATTAATGTTATTTATGAGCTTGACAATTGTGAACTTATAAGATATAGGGCAGAGAAATATCTACGGAAACCAGCAGTCGATCGCCCGATCGCGAAAAATTCCCGATTAAATGATCGCAATATCCAGGCTTGAGAACCAGAAAACCATACAATGGTGGTTATTTTGACAGTAGTGCTAGTATTAAGAATTTAAAAGCTGCGGGCATTGAAGCTTGCCTCTGACAAATGCCTTCTGCCTTATACCTTCTGACGAATGCCGTTTGATGATAATGCCTGCTCCTATTGAATTAATCTGGGCTGTTATTGGTTTGCTCCTGACGATAGGAGGCACTTTTTTGCCTGCATCTGTCACCATTCCGATCGGGTTGTGGGACGATCGAGGACTTCAGGCGTACTCTTTAGGTGTTACCTATCAAATTGGAGCCGTATTGCTAGTAGGCTGCATGGGGGGGAAAAATGCTGCGGCTCTCTCGCAAATTGCCTATTTGGCATTAGGATTAACTTTGTGGCCAGTTTTTTCTCAAGGCGGTGGCCTCGGCTATCTCAAAGAAGCGAGTTTTGGGTATTTGCTGGGTTTTGTGCCTGGTGCTTGGGTGTGCGGCTGGGTGGCTTTTAAGGTGGCTTCGCGGCTAGAATCTATGGCTTTTAGCTGTTTGTGTGGTTTGTTCACCGTTCACGCGATCGGCTTAATTTATCTAATTTTTACTTACTGGCTACCTCCGGCAAAAACAACACCTTTATTCGATGAGATTCTTAAATATTCGGTTTATCCCCTGCCGGGACAATTGGCGGTAGTTTGTGCGATCGCAGTGCTGTCATTTACTTTACGCCGCTTGATGTTTTATTAATTAATTGGGGAATTGGGAATTGGGAATTGGGAATTGGTAATCGGTAATCGGGGATTGGTAGTTGTGTCAAATAAGGTTATACTATCATTGCCCAACGGGAGAGTCATCTCGCTGCGGCTGGGATTGCTTTGCTGCACTGCATTCTGCTGACAATAACCAGCGAAATTTGAGTAAATTATCCCATGCCCGATGCCCCATTTTCTATTGCTTAATCCATGCGTTTTAAAAGAAATCCCTTGTTCTGGATTGCTGCTGTTATCAGTTTAGTTTTAGACCACCTGACTAAGTTTTGGGTGGTGCAAAATTTTGACTTGACGATTCCTCCGCAGACGCAGCCGCTGTTACCCGGGGTGTTTCACTTCACTTATGTTGTTAATACCGGTGCGGCTTTTAGTTTGTTCAGCAATGGCGGGGTGAATTGGTTGCGGTGGCTGTCTTTGGGCGTTAGTGTGGGATTGATAGTGCTGGCTTGGTTCGGGCCGCGCATTAACCGCTGGGAACAAGCTGGCTACGGTTTGATTTTGGGGGGAGCACTGGGGAATGGGATCGATCGATTTGTTTCTGGCCATGTTGTAGATTTTATCGATTTTCGGCTGATTCGGTTCCCCGTCTTTAATCTCGCTGATGTGTTTATTAATGCTGGGATTATCTGTTTGCTGATTGCAACTTTTCACAGTGCACCGCCTACTCCGACTACTCCGAGAACTCAGGACGATCGCGATTCTATTTAAGAGTAAGTTTTAAGAAGTCAATCAATTTTAGATTTTAGATTTTAGATTAACCCATCCATGGGCTGTACCGTTCTCAGGTTTATCGGGTGCGGAGCTTTTTTTTGCTTATCCACTAACAAAGCTAGGGGCCTCACCACCAATTGCTTTCGGTCATTTGTCCGTTGTCTGTTGTCAGAAGGCATAGGTATCAACTTAAAGTTAGAGTCATTTATGAGCTATAATTAGATTTTTTAGTGCTAAGGCTAAACTTGCCCGCGATCATAAGCAATTTGGTCACAAACTCCCGGATTTATCCGTGGGATAAATTACCAAATTTAAAATTTAAAATCTAAAATCTAAAATCTAAAATCGGATGACTCCTAATCCCTTTGCTCAAGAACGCTTACTATTTGCCCCAGCAACCCCCGATGCTGATGCTATCCCGACTATTTTCGCTTTTCCCAACGAGTACACGGTGGGTATTACCAGTCTCGGCTATCAGATAGTGTGGGCAACTTTGGCTGTGCGATCGGATATTGAAGTGGGCCGTTTATTTACTGATATTCGCGAACCACTTCCCCGACATCCAGAATTACTGGGATTTTCGCTTTCTTGGGAACTAGACTATGTAAATATTCTCAATTTATTGGAATCTTTAGAAATTCCGATTTGGGCGTCAAAACGAACTGATAATCATCCGATCGTATTCGGGGGCGGCCCGGTTTTTACTGCTAATCCAGAACCTTTTGCCGATTTTTTTGATGTGATTTTGCTGGGAGATGGCGAACATCTCATAGACAATTTTATTGATGCTTGTAAAGAAGTTCGTAAAGCAGACAGATTAACTAAATTGCGGCATTTAGCCCAAGTTCCGGGAGTTTACGTCCCCAGTTTGTACGAAGTAACTTATCTGGATGTGGCTGAGGGTATTAAATCGATTCAGCCTGTCGATTCGGGAATTCCCAGTATGGTGGAAAAACAGACTTATCGCGGCAATACTTTATCTGCTTCCACTGTGGTGACAGAAAAAGCGGCTTGGGAAAATATTTACATGGTGGAAGTGGTTCGGAGTTGTCCGGAAATGTGCCGTTTTTGTTTGGCAAGTTATCTGACTTTGCCGTTTAGAACTGCGAGTTTGGAGGATTCGTTAATTCCGGCGATCGATCGCGGTTTAGCTGTGACTAATCGTTTGGGTTTGTTGGGTGCTTCTGTCACTCAGCACCCAGAATTTGAAGCATTGCTGGATCATTTAAATCATCCGAAATACGACGGTGTGCGGCTGAGTCTTTCTTCGGTACGGACGAATACTGTGACAGTTAAGCTAGCAGAAATCTTGACAAACAGAGACAGCAAATCGGTGACAATTGCAGTGGAAAGCGGGAGCGATCGCCTCCGCAAAATCGTCAACAAAAAACTCACAAATGACGAAATTATCCAAGCTGCCATCAATGCTAAGGCGGGCGGCTTAAAGGGAATTAAACTTTACGGGATGGCGGGAATTCCAGGTGAAGAGATGGAGGATTTAGAGGAGACGGTGGAGATGATGCGGGCGATTAGAAAAGCCGCTCCCGGTTTGCGGTTGACTCTGGGATGCAGCACTTTTGTCCCGAAATCTCACACTCCTTTTCAGTGGTTTGGAGTGAATAAAGATGCGGAGAAGAGGCTGAAGTTTTTAGATAAAGAATTGCGTAAGTTAGGTTTAGAATTTAGACCGGAAAGCTATAACTGGTCTGTGATTCAGGGTTTGTTGTCAAAGGGCGATCGGCGGTTGTCTCGGCTGTTGGAATTAGTGCGACATTACGGCGATACTTTGGGCAGTTATCGGCGGGCTTTTAAGGAGTTGCGGGGAGAGTTGCCTGAGATGGATTTTTATGTTTTTCAAGAGTGGGAATTGGATCAGGTTTTGCCTTGGAGTCATTTAAAAGGGCCGCTACCGGAGACGACTTTGAAGAAGCATTTGGCTGAGGCGAGGAGTCTTTTTAAGACGAAGGATTTGCAGTTGACGACTTAGGAAATAGCCGGATGCAAAAGATTGAAACTAACTGTTGCTGTTTGTACTGATACAGAGGATAATACTGCAAATGCTGAAACGCGATCGCAATTAACTGTCTAGCCAAACGATACAATGCCTAATTTTAAATATTCGTCGCTGATTAATGCCACCGTGGAAGCAGTCTGGAACTTTCACGAAAGGCCGGATATTCTGCAACTTTTGACTCCGCCTTGGCAATCGGTTTAAGATAAGATGAGGAGCGACATACTATAATACAATTATGGCAGAAGTCCAACCCAGGGAAATTCAGCGTTATGTTGCCTCAGACGGGCAAGTGCCGTTTGATAACTGGTATGATTCGCTCCGAGATAGCAAAATTTCAACAATTATTGATAAAAGACTTAACCGAGTTATTTTGGGGAATTTGGGAGATTGTCAATCAGTTGGAAATGGAGTCTTTGAATTAAGGATAGACTATGGCCCTGGTTTCCGAATCTATTTTGGGCAAGTAGGAACAACAATTATACTTCTTCTGTGCGGAGGAGATAAAAGCACTCAAGACCGAGACATTCGCCAAGCAATAGAATACTGGACAGATTATAGGAGTTAAAAAAATGCCTAAAAGTTTACCGTATCATGACTTTTTGATGGCACGGCTAAAAAGCCCCAGTTATGCCGCAGTCTATCTCGAAACTCATTTTGAATTAGATGAAGGCGAAGAACCTGACGAAGCATTACTCAGACTTGCTCTCAGCAATGTAGCAGAAGCTCTAGGTCAACCAAAAATGACTCCTGAAGAATATGAATTGTACTTAAAAAAACTGGATGAATTACTGTCCCAGCAAGGAAGCGATACAATTTACAATCTGGGAACTTGGCTGAATGCTTTGGGATTGAAACTAACTGTTGCTGTTTGTAATGATACAGAGGATAATACTGCAAATGCTGAAATTCCCGCACAATTAAGTGTTTAGCAAAATTCAAAAAATGCCCAATTTTAAATATTCATCTCTGATTAATGCCACCGTTGAAGCAGTCTGGAACTTTCACGAAAAGCCCGACCTTCTGCAACTTTTGACTCCGCCTTGGCAACCGGTGAAAATCATTCGCCGCGAAGGGGGACTCGATGTGGGTGCAGTATCAGAATTTCGCCTGTTATTGGGGCCGATTCCTGTAAAATGGGTGGCGACTCACACTGAGTGCGAACAATATCGCTTGTTTGTTGATGAACAAACTGAGGGGCCGATGGCACGTTGGACTCATCGACACGAGTTTACCTCAGAAAATGGTAAGACTAGATTGACAGATGCGATCGCATTTTCGATACCGGGCGGCCCGATTGTCGATTTGTTGTTAGGTTGGTGGGTGGAAATGCGGTTAACAGATATGTTTCGCTACCGCCACGAAGTTACAAAAAGAGAGTGCGAGAAAGATGCAAACAACGGCTGAATATTACTGTGCTTTCTGCGGCGAACCGAGTACAACTTTTGTTGATATCAGCGGTGGTATGGAACAATCTTATATCGAAGATTGTCAAATTTGCTGTCGCCCAAATGTTCTGTATGTCAGAATAGATGAAGATACCCTGGATATTGAAATAGATACTGACTATCAAGAATAAGTGACTATCAAAATGTATGAATTGCCTTTGATTCGGACTTGGTAGAATTCATAAATCTTGAAGCTGCTGCTTCTACGAAAGCCTGAAAAATTCGAGAGTTGAATGAACAGTTGGGGGACATTTCGGGGTGCCATTGAATTGCTATCATCCAAGGGTGATAGCAGTGTTCCATTGCTTCTACCAAAGTGTCAGGTGCATTCGCTACTATTTGCCAATCGGATGTTACCTTCCTCACTGCTTGATGATGCCAGGAAACAACGGTTGTTGAAGTTTTCCCCATAATTTTTGCTAGCCGACTGGTTGGCTCAATTTCAATGGTATGCTCGATCGCACGCGGGGGAATTCCCGAACCGTGATTAACCTCGTCTCCGTAAGCATCCGGTACGTGAATCACCAAACTGCCGCCGCTGGCTACGTTCAGCATTTGCATACCCCGACAAATCCCCAACACAGGTATGTCAGCCTTCAAAGCTAGCTTTGCTAAGCTTAATTCAAAATTGTCGCGTTCTGCATTAACTGAGTAAACTGTGCGATCGACATAACCGCCATAAAGTTCTGGGTTGATATCTCCGCCCCCGGACAAAATCAAACCATCTACTGCATCAAAAATACTAGCCGGATCTAATTGATTGGGCGGCAGTAAAATCGGAATGCCACCAGCCGCCTGAACTGCATCAATATAAGTTCCATTTAAGCGATATTCACCTGCTGGACAGCGGTTGTATGTTGTGATGCCAACAATAGGAAATTTTTTCATTTGCTAGAAACTGGGAGATATTTTTTTACATTAATACTCAGATTTGGCACTATTTGTAATCAGTGTTTCATGGGCGGGCTAGGAGCAACAGCCCACCATAAAACTTATTTATTGTGAAACAGGCATCTGGCCTGTTTCTTGTCTGATTACTTGTGATTGATTCTTACATTAAACTGAAAATTCCCTGCAATGCTGTCTAATTTGTAACAGTTTTAGTATTAGTTTCCGGCAGCGGTTTGCGCGTACACAGATAAGCCAGCGGCCCGAACAGCGGTACTAATGTTACTGCCCAAAATGCTATAGAACTCTGCATTCCTCGGCGCGCCCTATCGTCTCCTAATAAGGCAGGAAATAGTAGGCAAAGCATACAAAAATCTAAACTCATTACGTGGATAAAACGGCTGGTTTGCCACTGTGCAATAAAATCAGACCAATCGCCTTTTGTCAAGCCAAAGGCAACTAAACCAACAGCAGCTAATGTTAAGAAAATTCCAGTAAAACGGGAGTCTAATATCTTTAAAAAGATATTTTTATGACCGGAAAATTCTGGATTCGGTTCGCGCAGGGCTAAATAAGGCAGCAAGGCAAAGGCGCCGACGCCAAAGGATAAAGTGGCAAATAACCATGCAGGTATTTTCTGGCCCCTGCCGTCAGCAAATAAGACGCAACTGTAGATGAGCGGCCAGACTCCCATGATGTTGAACAAAGCTACAATTAAAGGGTTGATGTCTGCTATTTTGCCTGTGGAAAGATTGGTAATTAGTGTTATGGTTTCTGGGCTGTCGGGTGGTGCAAATACAAAGGCGTAGGTGCTAAATGCAATCCAAATCAGCCAAAATCCAATTTTTCTGAACATAGTTATTTTTTCTGACTTCTGATATTACTATAGCAAGCTTAAAGGGTTTTTGAATAAGACTTTTTTTATTTACCGCAGAGGACGCAGAGGACGCAGAGGAAGAGAGGAGAATATCTGAATGTATTGCTATTTGGTATTGCGGGTTTTGGGCAGATTGCTAAATTTTTGCATAAATTGGCGATCGATCCAATCTTTCCAGTACCACAGCAGCGCCGATTCCCACATGAAAGATCCGCGAGAGGCGATAGCCCTTTTATTCCCAGTACCAATTAAGCCTAAGTATTGTTCTTGCGGCGCAAAGGGTTTCAGCGGTTTTTCCAATAAAAACTGCTGCAAATTTTCAAACAGCGGTTTGCCCTGACGCACGGCAAACACGCCTGCTTTGGGACGGGGATAATTAACCATCGCTGCGATATCTCCAGCCGCAAATACGTTGGAGTGAGAGACTGATTGCAGGCAATCGTTGACTTGCATAAAGCCGTTTGAGTCGGCTGCTAAACCCGATTCCCTGATCCAATCGGCGGCGGATGCTTGTGTCACCCAAAAAATGCGATCGCACTCTAATTCTAAACCTGATTTACAGGAAATTTGGTAATCGGTAGGGAATTGAAGAGTGGTTTCCCTCTCAATCTTTTTTACAGCACAGACTTTTTCCTTTAAATGCAATTGAATGCCGCGACTGATGAGAATTTCTTGAAGGCGGCGACGCACCCGCTGATTGTGTCCCTGCATCAATTCAGCACCGCTGTGAAACAAATGAATTTCTGATGATAAATTTTCTAAATTTTCTTCCCTCTTTCTTCTTCCCTCTTCCTTCTTCCCTCTTCCTTCTTCCCTCTTCCTTCTTCCCTCTTCCTTCCCCAATCGAGATTGCATATTTAATGCTAATTCTACGCCGCCTGCACCGCCACCTACAATCGCTATCCGCAGCGGTTTTTGGGGATGATTTGGCCTTTCGGAAATTAACTGATTCCAGCTAGCTAAAAACTCCGGTACGGGTTTAGCTGCAATTGCATATTCAGCGGCACCCGGTACAGATAAAGTCGCAGGAGTGCTGCCGATATCCACCGAAAGCACATCAAAATTAACGGGAGGACAAGTTTGACAAATAACTAAATTTTTGTTAAGGTCGATCGCGATCGCCCGATCGACCACTATTTGACACCCGGCAAATTCAGCGAGCGATCGCAAATCGATGTGACATTGATCATAATCGTAAAACCCGGCAACGTGCCCCGGCAGCATCCCCGAATAAGGCGCGTGCAGCACGTCGCTAATCAAAGTCAAACGCACTCCCGGCAGCGGTTTGATACCGAACATTTTTAATACGATAGCATGACTGTGACCGCCACCAATTAAGACTAAATCTTTCACAATTACAGATGTTCGATCGAAATATTCCAGCACCCATATTTTACAGCACTCGCACTCCTTGGGCCGCAAAGTCCGGTAAGGATAGCTGGCAGTGCGTAATTAATGATTTCCCAGCAGTTAGAGAGAATGCTGTCACTTACCCTCTGTCTCAGAGATTATACTTAGCTCAGTTGCGATGGGAGCACATCAATCCACCCATTTCGCTTAACCGATTCCACATTCAGCGCCAATGGCTGTAGACTGTAGAGCGAGCAAATTTTATCACCAAATTATGCCGGGGTGTGTTTCAATAGCTAACTCACCATTCAAAACTATGACATTACGCATCATTCCGCGCAGTTGGCAGCGATCGATTAAAACTCTTTTCCCGCTTCTGTTTGCCCTGTCATTCATTGTAGTATTGCTGACGAACAACTTAATTCCGGCGATCGCCCAGCAACCCCGCCAGGAAATTCGCGGCGTTTGGATGACGACAAACGACAAAGACATCCTCAGAGATCGTCGCAAACTAGGAGATGCTGTCAGCAAACTAAAACGGTTAAATTTCAACACAATCTATCCCGTTGTCTGGAATTCTGGCTATGCAATGTATCCCAGCAATGTAGCGCAGCAAAGAGATATTCAACCCTTTGTTTACAGAGGGTTAGAGGGACAGGATATGATCGGAGATTTAATCGCTCAAGCTCACCGCCAAGGCCTGCTAGTAATTCCTTGGTTTGAGTTTGGTTTCATGGCTCCTCCTACATCCGAATTAGCATTAAATCATCCCGATTGGCTGACACAAAAACAGGACGGCAGCCAAACATCAATCGGTGCAGGTGGCGAAGTAGTTTGGCTCAACCCCTTTCATCCAGAAGTCCAGCAATTCATTACCCAACTCGTACTAGAAATCACCACTCAATATAACGCCGACGGCATTCAATTTGACGATCACATGAGTTTGCCGTCTGAATTTGGATACGATGACTACACAATTGCTTTGTATACCAAAGAAACCAAAAAAGCGCCGCCCAAAGATTTTCAAAATCCAGCATGGGTGCAGTGGCGAGCCAATAAAATTACCGCTTTTATGTCGCAGCTAAATCAAGCCGTCAAAGCAGTCAAACCCCATGCAATTTTCTCAATTTCTCCTAATTACTACGAGTTTGCTTACAAACATCACCTCCAAGATTGGCTGACTTGGGTGCGTTTGGATATTGCCGACGAGCTAATCGTGCAAGTCTACCGTCCCAATTTAGAATCATTTGTAGGCAAGATTAACCGTCCCGAGATGCAAGAAGCACAGCAAAAAATTCCCACCGGAGTTGGGATTATGACAGGTTTGAGAAATAACCCAGTACCGATTCAGCAAATTAAATCTCAGGTGCAAGCAGTCCAAGAATACGGATTAGGCGTCGCTTTCTTCTACTACGAAAGCTTGTGGGAATATGCACCAGAACCCCTCGCCCATCGACTGTCTCAATTTAGTGCTTTCTTCCCATCTTCTGCATTCCGAACAGCGCTACAAATACCCAGACGCGCGGCGACTTTCCCTCCGCCTGCGCCACCCAAACCAGACCCCAAAGCTAAGCCAGAGCAACCTACCAAAAACAGCCCACCTTCGCCCTCGCCAACCACGTACAAGATTTAAAGAGTCATCAGTCATTGGTAATGTTGTAGGGTGTGCCATTAGTCCGACAGTCCGACAGGGGTTTAAACCCCTGTCTCATAGCTGAAGTCGTCTAAAGACGACTGTAGCAATTCTATCAAAGCTGTTTTTGTATAGAGTTAGCGCAGAATATATGTGTAACTCTAATTTTCAAAATTGAGATTACTATTTCAGTCGGTTTTAACCGACTTATGCTATTAGACAGGGACTTGAGTCCCTGGCAGCCTGTGGCAGTATGAAACAGCTCTACTGGGGGCTAGGGGATACCGAATTATGTTCCTATAAAATATCCGTATTACCAACAACTACCATCAAAAAATGCCAACTCACCAAAAAATTTTACTACCAAAAATGGGCTGTGGCACTTGGGCCTGGGGCAACAGATTCCTCTGGGGCTACAATGAAAGTATGGACGAGGAATTGCAAGCCGTTTTCAATCTTTGTGTTAGTAACGGCGTCACTTTATTCGATACAGGCGACTCTTACGGAACTGGCAAATTAAACGGACGCAGTGAACAGCTTTTGGGGCAGTTTTCTCAACAATATCAAGGTGCAAACAAAGACAGTATTTGTATTGCGACAAAACTGGCTGCTTATCCTTGGAGACTGACGCGACAATCAATGATATCGGCTTGCAAAGCCTCTGCGGCGCGCCTCGGAAAAAATGTAGATTTGGTGCAAATGCACTGGTCTACAGCTAATTACGCTCCTTGGCAAGAGGGGGCTCTTTTAGACGGTTTGGCTGACCTTTATGAGCAAGGATTGGTCAAGGGAGTAGGCTTGTCTAATTACGGGCCGAAACGGCTCAAATGGGTGCATCGGAAATTTAGCGATCGCCAAATTCCTATTGTTACTTTACAAGTGCAATATTCGCTACTTTCTACCTATCCGGTGACAGAACTCGGATTAAAAGATGTTTGCGATGAATTGGGGATAAAATTGATTGCTTACAGTCCTCTAGCCTTGGGGTTGCTGACGGGTAAATATTCCGAAAACGGGTCTCTTCCTAAAGGTATTCGAGGTTTGGCGTGCAAGCAGCTACTTCCGGGAATGCGATCGCTTTTGGAGTGTTTGCGAGAAATAGCGGCATTCAGAAACAAGACTGTTTCGCAGATAGCAATTAACTGGTGTATCTGCAAAGAAACTATTCCGATTCCGGGGGCGAAATCTGCGACACAGGCGAGGGATAATATTGGTGCTTTGGGCTGGGAGTTAGACTCCGGGGAGATTGCCGAATTAGATAAGGCGGCGGCAAGTGTAGATAAAAAAATGGTGCAGAATATCTTTCAAACTCGGTAATATCTGAGATGTTTTACCATTCTCAGGAACAGGCAAGATGCCTGTTCCACAAAGAATGAATTTCTTGTGGGGTGGGCATCCTGCCTGCCCGTACCATTCTCATGAACAGGCAAGATGCCTGTTCCACAAGACATGAATTTGCTTGTTCCACAAAAACTAAATTTTCTTGTGGGGTGGGCTTCTAGCCCGCCCCTGAAAGCCTGATTTACATCAAACAAAAATTTTCCACGCAGCGCACAAACATTTCTACACCCATCCCCAGCGCAGTTTCATCAAAATCAAAACGCGGGTGATGGTGCGGGTAAGCCAAGTTTTTCTCTGGATTTGCTGAACCTAAAAAGAAATAGCACCCAGGGACTTCTTGCAAAAAGAACGACATATCCTCGCCTCCCATTGTTTGACATTCTGGAACGATTCCCGCAGGAGTTTCGACAACTGATTCTGCCACGTCGCGCACCAATTCAGCTATTCTCGAATCATTAATAACTGGCGGATAAAGCGCACAATAATCTAATTGGTAATTAGCCCCGTGACTCTGACAAATTCCGGCAATTACTTGCTCGATTCGCTGTGCAAAATAACCTTGATATGCTGGATTGAAATAGCGCACCGTGCCAGCGATTTGAGCGGTGTCGGCAATGACGTTGTGGGTGTGGCCTGCGTGGAATTTGCCGACAGTTACAACCGCTGAGTCGATCGGGTCAATGTTCCGCGCGACAATTGCCTGCAAAGCGCTGACAATTTGGGCTGTAACTACGATCGAGTCCACAGTCTGATGTGGCATTGCGCCGTGTCCACCTTTGCCAAAAATCGTGCAGTCAAAAACTTCGACAGCCGCCATCAGCGCGCCGCTGCGGACGCCTACAGTGCCCAAAGGTAGATTGTTCCACAAATGCAAGCCGACGATCGCATCAACATCAGGATTCTTCAAAACTCCCGCTTCAATCATCGGTTTTGCGCCCCCTGGCCCTTCTTCGGCGGGCTGAAAGATAAATTTTACCTTACCCGAAAAACTGTGTTTGTGCTTGGCGAGATAACAAACAGTACCAAGGGCGATCGCAGTGTGGCCGTCGTGGCCGCAAGCGTGCATAATTCCATCATGCTGCGATCGATAATCCACCTCATTTTCTTCTTGAATCGGCAAAGCATCCATATCCGCCCGAATTGCCAAAACCCGCCCCGGTTTGCCGCTGTCTATAGTCGCGACAATACCAGTTTTAGCAATATTAGTTTCATGCTCTATTCCCCATTCCTGCAACTTTTGTGAGATAAACTGCGCCGTTAAATTTTCATCAAAACTCAACTCCGGCTTTTGGTGCAAAAGGCGACGCCATTCGACTAGCTGAGGCTGCAATTTTCTAATCTCCAACCGCAATTGAGATAAATCGACAGAGGTTAAATTCGGCAAAGTAGAAACCATGTTTTATTCTCCTTTTTTTTGATGAGGTTTTAGATTTAATCACTTAATAAATGGTAATCACTAATTATAGCAACCCAGAATAAGCTGTGAAACTCTCTCTTGTCTTTCTCTGCGCTCTCTGCGGTCTCTGCGGTTAAAATAAAATTTTCTTCAATCCTATCTGAGTTGTGCAGGAGATTTTTTTTTAATGAACCGCAGAGGGCGCAGAGTACGCAGAGGAAGAGAAGAATGAGAAAGAGAGGTGTTGAGAATAGGGTTATTTAGAAGTCTGAGGAACTAAATTAACCCCTGGCAGTAACTGTTCTAAATCTAAATCTGAAGCAATTTTAGCTAATTTAGCAAGGTCAGTCGGGTCATCTAAATGTGGCAAAATACCCAACACAGGTATTTGAGTCAGCGACTGGATCAAATCTATGGGCGCTAAATCGGCAATTTCTTCTTCCGAATAAGCTTTAACGCAATTAAGCACAATACCTCTGAGCTTAAAACCAGTGTGTCTGGCGAGAGCAACATTCGCCACAGCTTGCCCGATCGCCCCCAACCTCACAGGTACTACCAAAACCCCCCTCAGCCGCCAATCCCTGGCAATATCTGCCACAGTCAGTTCCCGCGTTACAGGTGATCCCAGCCCTCCCAAAGCTTCCACCAACACAAAATCCTTGCGCTCCGAGAGGCTTTGCCACGCCGTCCAAACCTTTTCGAGTTCGATACGTCTCCCCTCCCGTTCCGCAGCAATCGGCGGTGCTAGAGGCGCATCAAAGTGCAGCGGATTGAGTTCTTCGGGGGATTGGTCGAGGGAAAACAAACGGGTGTAAAGTTCGCGATCGCCCGTTCCCGTTTGCATGAGCTTCATAAGTCCCAAACTGCGATCGGGAAAATACATTTGCCAATAAGCAGCCAGAGCGCTGGTCAAAACAGTTTTGCCCGCGTCGGTATCAGTTCCAGTAATTAGCAGCGAGTTCATTGGCAAATAGCTAACAAGTAATTGGCATCAACCTCAGTCTAGGGGAATTTTGCCAGAAGTTTAGAGTTCTGGCGATGGTGCGGGTGTTGGTGCTGGTTCCGGTGACGGCGCGGGTTCCGGTTCCGGTTGTGGCGACGGTGCGGGTGTTGGGGCCGGTTCCGGTGTTGGTGCGGGTGTTGGAGCCGGTTGCGGCGACGGTGCGGGTGTTGGGGCCGGTTCCGGCGACGGTGCGGGTGTTGGTGCGGGTGTTGGTGCGGGTGTTGGTGCGGGTGTTGGGGACGGCGCGGGAGTTGGTTTGGGTGCGGGAGTTGGTGCGGGCGCCGGTTTGGGCGCCGGTTTGGGTGCGGGAGTTGGTGCGGGCGTCGGTTTTGGTGTCGGAGTTGGCGCTGGGCTTGGTTCTGGGCTTGCTTCCGGCAAAGGTTCTGGGTTCGGTTCCGGCAAAGGTTCTGGGTTCGGTTCCGGCAAAGGTTCTGGGCTTGGTTCCGGCAAAGGTTCTGGGTTCGGTTCCGGCAAAGGTTCTAGGGTTGGTTCCGGCAAAGGTTCTGGGGTTGGGGTTGGCAAAGGTTGGGGGGTTGGGGTTGGCAAAGGTAGCGGGTTTGGTATCGGAGTTAGTGTCGGCGTGGGATTTATGAGTGCTGGCGCTGTCGGAGTGGGTTTGGGGCGCGAATTGTTGAGAAATGAGCCGACTAAAGCCCAGGAACCGAAGCCAGTCAAGATTACTAAGCCGGCCAGCAGTCCGATCGCAGCGATGGGATTGTCCCAAAAAGTGTCGCCAGCAGGCTCAATTAACGGGTCTGGCTGGTTTTTTTGGGGGTGGGAACTCTGGGCGGCGGGCTCGGGCGGTCTGCCCACGGCCACCGTTGCTATTAGCGAAGGATTTGGCGGCACCACTGCTGGCGGCGCGGGCGGTACAGTTGGCTGGCTAGGTTTAGGATTAGTTTGGGCGTCGAGTGCTTGGGCGACTTCGCTGACAGATTGATATCGATCGCCCGGAGACCGACTCAACATCCGATTGAGAACCAAAGCCAAACCTGTGCTCACCTGCGCTTGCTGCTGCCAATTCCACTGCAGCGTTGTTTGATCGAGCAATTCCTGCGGTTCTTTGCCTGTCAGCAGGACGATCGCCGTTACAGCTAAAGCGTAGAGGTCGCTGCTGGCTGTTGCCCGCCCGCTTTGCAACTGTTCCATCGGCGCGTAGCCGATTTTACCGACTGTTGTCGCGTGGGCTGTTCCTTCGGGAGACTGGACTTTGGTGGCGAGTTCCTTCACCACTCCAAAGTCAATCAGCACCGGCAACTGGTCGTTTTCCCGCCGAATTATATTTTCTGGGGAGATGTCGCGGTGGATGATGCCGCGGGCGTGGATGTGAGCCAGTACCGGCAGCATTTGCCGGATGAATACCAAGACTTCGGCTTCGGTGAAACTGCGACCATTTGAAGTTCGATCGAGCAGCAGTTCGCGGTAAGTCATTCCTTCCACGTAATCCTGCACTAAAAACAAACGCTGGTTCTCTTCAAATATTGCCCGAAACTGGGGAATTTGTGGGTGCCCAATTTGGTAAAGTATTGCCGCCTCTCTTTGAAACAATTCCTTCGATTTTTCCAAAACGTATGGCCCGCTTTGCACCGGAATCAATTCCTTCAGGGCGCAGCGTTCTTGAAACCGTCCCAAATCTTCTACTAAATAAGTCCGGCCAAATCCTCCTTGACCTAAAATATTCACCAAGCGGTAGCGGTTTTGTAGGAGAGTTCCAATAGCAATAGGTGGCTGCATAAGTTTAAGTAGAAACTGTTAAAAAATAGACGATCGCTCACAGACTTAGTAATGCTAGGTCTTTAATGCTCTTGAGCAGACTTCACTCTCTGTAGTCCCCAGTCCCGACCAAAGTTAGTATTTTACATTTTTTTGACATTCTTGGACGCCAGGATGGTCAGAAACCGGGTTTTTTCACGAAAATACACAGGTTGCAACCCGCATATCCGATCGAAAACCCGGTTTCTGCGTCAATATCTCAAGGGAGAAATGCACGATTTTTCGTAGAAACCGGGTTTTTTGGCTTTAGCCCTAATAATTTGTCGCCCCTCGGTCTAGGCCATACATCTCTATAAAGCTGGAGATTATTTATGGGAGATGTCAACTGCCAACTGTCAACTGTCAACTGCCAACTCTCAACTGTCAACTGTCAACTGTCAACTGTTAAGCTTTGCTTTCACCATGTCTTGAATTCTGTTACCGTCTGCTTTGCCCTTAAGCTGCTGCATTGCCTTGCCCATCACCTTGCCCATATCTTTTGCAGAAGTAGCGCCAACCGAGGCAATCACTTCGTCAACGACTTGACTCACCTCTTCGTCTGACATCTGGGGTGGCAAATACTCTTCAACAATTGCTAACTCCGCCTCCTCTTGTGCCACTAAATCTTCGCGGCCACCTTTGCGGTATTGTTCGATCGAATCCCGGCGCTGTTTGGCTATTTGCATCAAAATTTCCATTTCTTGAGCTTCTGTCAGCGTCTCTTGGCCAGAGGGACGAAGGCTGACTTCTTTTTCGAGAATAAATTTCTTGATGCCGCGAACAGTTTCCAAGCGAACTTTGTCCTTGGACTTCATGGCTGCTTTGATTTCTTCGTCAATGCGTTCTCTTAAGCTCATCGATTTCTACCTTGCTTTGCCCGATATCAAAAATCTGAAGTATGCTTCCGATTCTTAACTTTTTTTACAGTATTTTTCAAGTTTATTGCCTGTTGGTGGCTTTTTTATCGCATTGAACCCGGATGCCTTCGACTTTCGGCTGAATTTTGGGCGGCTAGACTTCCAGCCTCAGCCCTAAATTGACTCTCGCCAGAATTTTTAGACGCAGGGACACAAGTGCGATCGTACTTCTGCCAGTACAGAGTTCGCTACAACCCACATTCCACACCCTGGCGTGTCATACAGCATAATTACGCAGAAAACTCTATCTTTACAGTAATAAATTATGCCTTTAAAAAGTTTTATATCCGTTAATGTACGGTATTCAAGTATAATTCATAGTTTTATTGCTGGATAAAAATAAGTAAAAACCGATTCTGACCGTTAAGGGTACTGAATGTGGGGTAGAAACCGGATTTGTTGGCCATATTTCTACAAGTCCTATTCAATTCGCCTAACTTCACACTTGTGGCCGCCCCGAAAGTTAAATCTATTAAAAAATTGGCTGAATATTTCTAGTTTCAGATGGTAAGATAGCGATGGAATAAACGTCCTGCAAGAGGCCTGCTGTGATCCGTTCTGCTACTTTACCGCTTCCGCTTCCCGAGCCGCCGGTTTCCGCTCATGACCGTCTGCGGCTGTTCTCCGGTTCTGCTAATATTCCCCTCGCCCAAGAGGTGGCTCGCTATCTGGGGATTGATTTGGGGCCGATGGTTCGCAAGCGGTTTGCTGATGGGGAACTCTACGTTCAAATTCAAGAATCGATTCGGGGTTGCGATGTTTACTTGATTCAGCCAACTTGCTGTCCGGTAAACGATCGCCTCATGGAATTGTTAATTATGATCGATGCTTGTCGCCGCGCTTCGGCCAGACAAATTACTGCCGTCATCCCCTATTACGGATATGCTAGGGCTGACCGCAAAACGGCCGGAAGAGAGTCGATTACTGCAAAATTAGTGGCTAATTTGATTACGGAAGCTGGGGCCGGTCGCATTTTGGCGATGGATTTGCACTCAGCTCAGATTCAAGGTTATTTTGACATTCCTTTCGATCACGTTTACGGTTCGCCGGTGCTTTTAGATTATCTGGCGAGCAAGCAATTGACGGATATTGTTGTGGTTTCGCCGGATGTTGGCGGAGTCGCTAGGGCGAGAGCTTTTGCCAAAAAGCTTGGTGATGCTCCCCTGGCAATTATTGACAAGCGCCGCCAAGCTCACAACGTGGCAGAAGTGATGAATCTTATCGGTGATGTCAGGGGCAAAACTGCTGTGTTGGTGGACGACATGATCGATACTGCCGGCACGATTTCTGAAGGTGCGAGATTGTTGCGCCGCGAGGGTGCGAGGCAGGTTTATGCTTGTGCTACTCATGCGGTGTTTTCGCCTCCGGCGATCGAGCGTTTGTCTAGCGGGGTTTTGGAAGAGGTAATTGTTACGAATACAATTCCTGTGCCTGAAGAGAACCGTTTTCAGCAGTTGACGGTGCTTTCGGTAGCCAATTTGCTCGGAGAAACTATTTGGCGGATTCACGAAGATAGTTCTGTTAGCAGTATGTTCCGCTAGAGGGCAAAGACAGTTTTTGAATGTTTGTTTTAGGGTGCGTTAACAAGAGTGTAACGCACCGTTTTTTTTGTGAAGAGTGCGATCATTTCCCGCAAGTAATCAGCCCAGTCTCATCTAACTTTTACTCTCAAGTCCCATCAAATTCTTGTGGAGTGGGCGTCGCGCCCGCCGGGAAAATACAATTTAGAGGTCGAACAGCTTATCAAGTTCCTCGGTAAAATAACGCTTATAACTTTGTAGGGAGGACTCAAGTCCTCATAAAATTCGCTCGGAGTTGAGTTTTCACTACGAACCAATGTGACGATCGGCGATCGATCGCACTTGGTACCACCGGAACAAGAGATGGTAAAATTCTATCTTGTTGTTGGAAGAGGGCGACTTTTTTATATTCTAGATAAGTCTCATCACCATAAGGAGCCAATAGGGAAAAATCATGAAACATTCACTTGTACGAACAGTGGCCGCACTGGCAGGTTCAGCAATTTTAACACTTGGGGCGATCGGTTCGGCTAAAGCATTTACTTTTGACGAAACCGACATTAACCAAGACCGAGTAATTGTCATCGCCCAACCCCGCCCTTTCGGCGGCTACCAATTGCTAATTCTAGAACAAGTCTCTGACACGCGAAAATGCTGGAGCGAAAGTGGTTCTAATCCCGTGAAAGTCGATCCCTTATTAGTTAGTTTTGATTTCACCGGTATTTGTGGTCGCGCAACAGACAGCAACGGCTTTTCAATTCGCATGGCAGGCACAGATTTAGCATTAAAATACACCCTAAGCTTGGAAATTGTTGATGGCAATGTTCTTCTAATGGGAACTCCGGTAGATTACCAAGGTAAATCGGTGATTATCGGTCGCACAAACGGCGATGTTAACGACTTCATGAAAATCACTCTCGATCCTGCTTGGCGATTGAGTAAAAGAGCTTATCAAGGCCGCACATTAGGTCACTTTTATTTCACTACCAATCAATCCGCACCGGAAGAAATTGGCAATACCGGAGGCAATACCGGAGGCAATACCGGAGGCAATACCGGAGGCAATACCGAAGCAATACCCCAGCCAATACCAATACCAATACCAATACCGCAGCCAATACCGCAGCCAATACCGCAGCCATCACCGCAGCCAATACCGCAGGAAATACCAATACCGCAGCCAATACCGCAGGAAATACCAATACCGTAGGCAATACTGGCTTTTCTACAACTCGGAGATAGCTACCGATGATATCTACGCTTCCGAAATTAAAGAAGCTGTGGGCTTTGGGTTTGTATCCCGGTTTTCTCAAAATAATACCTTTCGACTGCAACTTGCTGTTACCAGAGAGCAATTGGTATCTTTAGTATTGGAATCCTGGAAAGGAGTACAAGATGCTATATCACATTTCCTAGCAATGTTTCTATCCGTCCCTATAGCGATGTTGATATTTTCCGCTGGAGTGCCTGAAAAGTTCTATTTGCGCGGAAAAACAAGATAGTTAGGGCTTGCTGAATATATCGAGCGCATATTACGTGGGCTGGGTTAAGAGAGCGTGCGATCGAGAGTAAAGTG